>CAIODK010000270.1 GCA_903856995.1 uncultured Burkholderiales bacterium | reverse complement strand
CGTCGGTCTGGTGGCCATGGTGCAGCAGGACATGAAGAAGCTGGTGGCCTACTCATCGGTGGCGCATATGGGTTTCGTTACGCTGGGCTTTTTCATCTTCAGTGATCTGGGTGTTTCTGGCGGCATTGTGCAGATGATTGCCCACGGCTTTGTGTCGGCTGCCATGTTCTTGTCTATTGGTGTGTTGTATGACCGCATGCACTCACGTGAGATTGCCAGTTACGGTGGTGTTGTCAACACCATGCCTAAATTCGCAGCCTTCGCATTGTTTTTTGCCATGGCCAACTGCGGTTTGCCAGGCACAGCCGGCTTCGTGGGTGAGTGGATGGTCATCTTGGGCGCCATCAAATACAACTTCTGGATCGGCTTTGCCTCTGCATCTGCCCTGATCTTCGGCGCCGCCTACACCTTGTGGATGGTCAAGCGCGTGTATCTGGGTCCCGTGGCCAATGACCATGTGAAAGAGTTGACCGACATTAACAGCCGTGAGTTCTTCATGCTGGCCTTGTTGGCGATTGCCGTGTTGGCCATGGGCTTGTACCCCAAACCCTTCACTGATGTGATGGATGTGTCCGTGGCTGACTTGCTCAAGCACGTGGCGCTTTCCAAGTTGCCCCAATAAATAGGGATTGAAAAATGTTTGAAAAACTGAGCATCGCTGCGGTTTATCCCGAAATTTTGTTGGCTGTGATGGCCATCGTGATCGCCATGGTGGACTTGTTCGTCAAGTGCCCACGCCGTACCACCACCTACGCTTTGTCGTTGATCACGATTGGTGTCGTGGCGTACTTGGAAGCCGTGGCGGCGACCCAAGCCCAAACGGTCTATAGCTTTGGCAACATGGTGGTGTCTGACCCCATGGGCAGTTGGCTCAAGTGCTTTGCCTCATTGGCCGTGATGGTCACGCTGGTCTACGGCCGTCCGTACGCAGCGGATCGTGACATGTTGCGCGGCGGGGAATTGTTCACTTTGGGTATGTTTGCTTTGCTGGGCATGTTCGTCATGATCTCGGGCAACAACTTCCTTGTGTTGTACCTCGGTTTGGAATTGTTGACTTTGTGCAGCTATGCCATGGTGGCCTTGCGTCGTGACAACGCCGTAGCCAGCGAGGCTGCCATGAAGTACTTTGTGTTGGGTGCTTTGGCCAGTGGTTTCTTGCTCTATGGCTTGTCCATGTTGTACGGTGCCACGGGTTCGCTCGACATCACGACGGTTTTCAAAGCGGTCGCCTCTGGTCAAATCAAACACCAAGTTTTGGTGTTGGGTTTGGTCTTTGTGGTGTGCGGTTTGGCTTTCAAATTCGGCGTCGTTCCTTTCCATATGTGGATCCCCGATGTGTACCAAGGTGCACCGACTGCGGTGACCTTGATGATTGGTGGCGCTCCAAAATTGGCAGCTTTCGCAATGACCATTCGCTTGTTGGTCGAAGGCTTGTTGCCCTTGGCGGTTGACTGGCAGCAGATGTTGATGGTGTTGTCCATCGGATCCTTGTTGATTGGTAACTTGGCCGCAGTGGCGCAAACCAACCTCAAACGCATGCTGGCGTTCTCCACCATCGCTCAAATGGGCTTTGTGTTGATCGGCTTGCTCTCCGGCGTGGTCAATGGCAACACTGCTGCTGCCGCGAATGCCTACAGCTCTTCGATGTTCTACGTCATCACGTATGTGCTGACGACCTTGGCGACCTTCGGCATCATCTTGTTGTTGGCACGTGAAGGGTTTGAGAGCGAAGAGATCACGGATCTTGCTGGCTTGAACCAACGCAGCCCTTTGTATGCTGGTGTGATGGCCGCTTGTATGTTCTCGTTGGCAGGCGTGCCACCCTTGGTTGGCTTTTATGCCAAGCTGTCGGTGTTGCAAGCCTTGATCGCATCAGGTCAAGCCGGTGCGGTTGCGTTGGCGATCTTCGCTGTCATGATGTCGCTGATTGGCGCCTTCTACTACTTGCGTGTCGTCAAGGTCATGTATTTTGATGCGCCCATCACCGCCACAACAGTGTCTGCTGGGGCGGATGTGCGCGTTGTGTTGTCCATCAACGGCGCATTGATTTTGATCTTAGGCATATTGCCTGGCGGTTTGATGACCTTGTGCGCCAAAGCCATTGTGTCTACGTTGGGTACTTAAACGAAGACACGAACAACTAAGCCAGCCTTTGGGCTGGCTTTTTTCATGATGAACAATACGAACACCACCGGTCCAACCTCATCAGATGACAACCACTTGGTTGAGCACAGGATCGACCAAGTAGAGCTGTTCAAAGGGCATTTTCTTCACGCCTTCCGCGACACGGTGCGCTTGCCGAGTGGTGATACCGCCGTGCGAGAGTTTGTGATCCACCCAGGTGCGGTGATGATCATCGCCTTGCGAGACGATGGCCGTTTGGTGATGGAGCGTCAATACCGCTATCCCGTGCAGCAAGTGATGATTGAGTTCCCCGCTGGCAAGCTCGATCCGGGTGAAGACCGCTGGGTGTGCGCCCAGCGCGAACTGCTGGAAGAAACAGGCTACCGCGCGGCCGAGTGGGCGCATGCGGGTGTGTTGCACCCCGTCATCAGCTACTCCACAGAGTTCATCGATATTTGGTTTGCGCGTGGGTTAACACAAGGGGCGCGTCAGCTCGACGAGGGTGAGTTCCTCGATGTGTTTGACGCCAGCGTGGATGAGCTTCTGGCCTGGTCTCGTGATGGGCGTTTGACGGATGCCAAAACCCTCACAGGTTTGCTCTGGTTGCAAAACCACCTGAGCGGGGCTTGGCCTCTTGACTGGCAGCGCGCGTGAAAGTCTTAGACCTGCAGTGTGGCCAACACCATGTCTTCGAGGGCTGGTTCGGTTCTGAGGACGATTTTCAAAGCCAGCTCTTACGCGGCTTGGTTTCGTGCCCTCTTTGTGGTGACGCTGACGTTACCAAAAAGCTCAGCGCACCGAGACTGAACCTCAACACCGTTCGTGGTGATCGAAGCACACAAAGCAATGCCGTTGCCGCTGCAGGCGTCCAGGAGGGGAGGGCGATGCTCAGTGCGGCAACCGTGCCCCCATCGCAAGACGTGGTCAATTTAGACCCTGCGCATTTGCAGGCGGCGTTGCTCAAGATGGTGCGTCATGTTGTGGCCAACACGCAAGACGTGGGTGACAGCTTCCCTGAGGAAGCCCGCAAGATGCACTACGGCGAAGTTGAGCCGCGCAATATCCGTGGACATGCAACACCGCAAGAAACTGAAGCATTGATCGACGAGGGCATTGCGGTCATGCCGCTGCCGCTGCCAGACGCTGTCAAAGAGTCTTTGCAGTAAGCCGTTCAACGGCGGCCAGTGTTTGAGCCAAAGCATCGGGCGCATCGCATGGGATGATGATGCGTTCGTTCATCCCTCTTAGCCACGTGAGTTGACGTTTGGCTAATTGCCGCGTTGCAGCTACACCTAACTCTTGCAGCTTCGCAAAGATGCTTTCCGGTACTGCCCCCGTGGCCTCGGCCTGGTCCAGTAACTCCCACGCTTGGCGGTAACCTACACAGCGCATACTGGGCAAGTCCAGGTGCAAGTCGCCACGTGAACGCAGGGCTTGAACTTCTTGCAAGAAGCCATCAGCAAACATGAGGTCAAAGCGTTGCGCCACGCGCGCATGCAGCCACGCGCGTTCGACGGGTTCGAGCGACAGCAGCGGCATGTGCAGTGACGGTTGCGCGGCTCGGGTGGCATTTCCTTCTGCAAACCACTGCGACAACGGCTTGCCACTCACGCGCCACACCTCTAGGGCACGTGAAATACGTTGGGCATCGTTGGGTGCGAGGCGTGCGGCAGTGATGGCGTCGACGATCGCTAGTTCGGCATGCAGGGCAGGCCAACCCAAGGCGAGGGCTTGTTGCTCAATCTCAGCGCGCAAGGTAGGTTGTGCGGTGGGTAGGTCGTCAATCCCATCGCGCAGGGCTTTGAGGTAGAGCATGGTGCCACCGACGAGCAGTGGGAGCTTGCCGCGTGCGCGAATCTCGGCCATCAGGGCCATGGCATCGCGTGAAAATTCAGCCGCGCTGTAAGCCTGCAACGGATCACGAATATTGATCAGGTGGTGCGGCACTTGCGCCAACTCGTTGGCCGTAGGTTTGGCCGTGCCGATATCCATGCCGCGGTAGACCAAGGCTGAATCAATGCTGATTATTTCAACCGGCCATTGCTGCGCAATCGCTAAGGCGGCCGCTGTTTTGCCACTGGCCGTCGGGCCGACCAAGGCCAGCGCATCAAGCCGTTGTGCATCAGACACGGGGACCGCCACGGCGTAACACCAGCCAAGCCGACAGGGCCGTCGCGACAGACCAAAACGCGATGCTCTGCGCCATCGGCAAAGCCGAACCGTCCTTGGCGACGCCAAGCCATAAACCGGTGAGGAATGCGATCAGCATCATCAAGAAACCACCCAAAGCAGAGGCCGCTCCGGCCGCTTTGGGGAAAGGTCCGACGGCACCACTCTGGCCGCAAGGTTGATGAATGCCATGGCCCAACACGAACAAGTAGAAGGGGCCCATCAGGCTCAGTACGCTTTGCCAGCCAAGCCATACGTTCAAGGCCATCAAACACCCCCCCAGCAAACTGAACATGCCGCCCAGCGCAACTGTTTGGGGTACACCAAAGCGCCGCAACAAACGGCGGCAGAGCAAGGTGCCCAGCAAATAAGTAAATGCCATCGAGAAAAGCAGCAGGCTGTATTGCCAGCGTGCCAGGTCAAGCAGCCCGATAAAGACAAAAGACGATGATGCTAAGAATGTGAATAAGCCACCATAGGACGCTATCGACACACACGAGAACGCCACGAAGGTGGGGTGACGCACGATATACCACCACGTGTGCGCCAATACACGGAGCCGCAACGCCTGTGGATTTTTGCGGTGCACGGTTTCTTTGAACTGCAAAGCGACGAACGTGAGCGTGATGGCACCAAAACCCATCACCAAAACAAGGGCCGCATGCCAGCTCCATAGGTCGGTGAGCAAGCCGCCCAAGGGGGCGCTGGCACAAGCCAAGAAGGCTAGGCCTGTCAGGGCTTTGGACATCACGCCCGCCCCGGTTTCGGGTGTGTAGAGGTCGCGCACAATGGCGCGCGCACACATCACCACTGCGCCCATGGCGGCCCCTTGCAGGGCCCGCCACACAATTAACTCCAGCATGCTGTTGGACATCACGCAGCCCAAACCTGCCAAGGTGAAGGCGCTCAGCCCACACAACAAAATCGGTTTGCGTCCAAAGCGGTCGGACAGCGGTCCCCACACCAATTGCGATGTGCCAAAAGCCAGCAGCAAGGCACTCAGGGTGAGCTGCACCTGTGAGAGCTCAGCGCCAAACTCTGCCTTGATCGCTGGGAGTGCGGGCAAATACAAATCGGTGGCAACGGGTTGGATGCCCAGCAACAGTGACAGTAAAAAAATAATGCGAGTAGGTGACATCAACGACCGCGTAAAAACAGCGCATCAAGTTCACGCATCGACAACTGGCGCCAAGTTGGACGACCATGGTTGCATTGGTCGGAGCGTTCGGTCACTTCCATCTGACGTAGCAAGCCGTTCATCTCGTCAATTGTGAGCTTGCGATTGGCACGTACCGCGCCGTGGCAGGCCATGGTGGCCAGCAGCTCGTTGCGCGCACGTTGCACCACGGTGCTGGCGTCATGTTGAGACAGTTCGGCCAACACGCTGCGCGCTAAGGCAACGGCATCACCTTGCGCCAAGGTGCTTGGCACAGCACGCACCGCCAAGGTTTTGCTCGACAGCGTAGAAATTTCTAAACCCAGTTCTTGCAAAGCTTCGGCGCACGACTCGGCGGTTGCCACTTCTTGTGCACTGGCTGGGAAGGTGGCTGGGATCAACAGCGGTTGGCTGCTGACGTGTTGCGCATCGATTTGTGTTTTGAGTTGTTCGTACACGATGCGTTCGTGCGCGGCATGCATGTCGACCAGTACCAAACCGTGTGTGTTTTCAGCCAAGATGTACACGCCGTGCAGTTGTGCGAGGGCTTTGCCAAGTGGCCAGGTCTCTGGTGCGGCATCTTGCAATGAGGGGGGGGTCGCATGAACTTGGTCGGGCACGAAGGCTTGTTCGCTTTGCTCTTGTGCTGGCAATCCGTGGCGGGGTGAGGGCTGCCACAAGGCTCCCAGATCTGACACCCGATTGCCTGCTAATGGCATAGCTGCTTGTTGCCAATTGGCAGATGGCCAAGCGGGTTGTGCCTGTGTTCCTGCCATGGGCAGCTCATGGTTTTGTAAGGCGTTGGCCATGATCAGGTTGGCGCGCGGCACAGCCAAGGCGTTCTCTACGGCATGGCGCACAGCTTGGTGCACTTCGCGTCCGTCGCGAAAGCGCACCTCGATCTTGGTGGGGTGGACATTCACATCCACGCGTGTGGGTTCAATCTCCACATACAACGCGTACACCGGTTGGCGGTGGCCGTGCAACACGTCTTCATAGGCGCTGCGGGCGGCGTGGGTTACCACTTTGTCGCGCACATACCGGCCGTTCACATAGGAGAACTGGTGGTCGGCACGTGCGCGCGCTGCGTCTGGAATGCCTGCGCGCCCGATGACTGTGACATTGCCAGACTGGTAATGCACGGCGACTGAGTTCTCTAAAAAATCATCGCCCAACACGTCGGCTAAGCGGCGATCGAGGGCGCGCTGGTGTTGCAGGTTGAGGTCTTCGCCAGAAGTCGCATCCACGGTTTGTGCGCGCCACTGCTCGACCAACTTACCTTCATGCCATATCGCAAAGCCCACTTCGGGGCGCGTCAAAGCATGGCGGCGCACCGCCTCCACGCAGTGGGCCAGCTCGGTGTTGTCGGTTTTTAGAAATTTTCGGCGGGCCGGCGTGCTGTAAAACAGTTCTTTCACCTCGACGGTGGTACCTTGGGCGCGCGCAGCGGGCTGCAGCTCACCGCTTTGTCCATCCAGCAGCATGGCGTTGTCTTGTGAGGCCGTGCGTGAGAGCACCGAAAGCTCGGAGACAGACTGAATGGCGGCCAGCGCCTCGCCCCTGAAGCCCATCGTCCCCACCGATTCCAATTCGGTCAGGCTGGTGATTTTGCTGGTCGCATGACGTTTCAATGCCACGGGCAGCTCAGCGGCTGGTATGCCCACGCCGTTGTCTTCTACGCTGATCAGGCGCACACCGCCGGCGAGCAAGCGCAAGGTGATGTGTGTGGCGCCTGCGTCGAGCGCGTTGTCTACTAGCTCGCGCACCACCGAGGCAGGGCGTTCCACCACTTCGCCAGCGGCGATTTGGCTGATGAGTTCGTCTGGGAGTTCGCGGATCGCGCGTAGGGGTTGAGTAGCTGGGTGCACAGACCCATTTTAGGGGCTGAGATAATGCCCGCTATGGAACTTATTACTTTCTTGATCGACTTCATCTTGCACATCGACCGTCACTTAGAGGTCTTCGTGACAAACAACGGCACTTGGGTCTATGCCTTGCTGTTCCTCATCATCTTTGTGGAGACAGGTTTGGTCGTGATGCCCTTCTTGCCTGGCGACTCGTTGCTGTTCGTGGTGGGCGCCATGTGTGGCGTGGGCTTGATGGACTATGGACTGTCCATGGCCTTGCTGCTGACCGCCGCAGTGGCCGGCAATCAAACCAATTACACGATAGGGCGCTACTTGGGTCATAAAGTGTTCGCCTGGGAGGACTCTCGGTTTTTCAACCGACGTGCCTTTGACCAAGCCCATGCGTTTTACGAGCGCTACGGCGGTGTCACCTTGGTGGCCGCCCGCTTCATGCCTTTTGTGCGCACCTTTGCACCGTTTGTTGCGGGTGTGGCCCAGATGACACGCCGCAAATTCACCTTCTTTGACGTCACCGGTGGCGCCTTGTGGGTGGGCAGCATCGTGACAGCGGGTTACTTCTTTGGCAACATTCCTTGGGTGAAGTCCAACCTCGAAAAAATCATTTGGGGTTTGATCTTGGTGCCAGGCGCTTTGGCGGCCTATGGCTCGTGGAAAGCCTCACGTGCACCTCAAGCCTGAGGTTTAAAAGCCTCGGTCTGCACGGCGCATGTCGCGCAGCATGAACAGGTACAAACTCTCCACCTTGTCGCGTGCCCAAGGTGTTTTGCGTAAAAACTTCAAACTTGAGCCCACGCTTGGGTCATGCGTGAAGCAACGGATGTTGATGCGCTCGCCCAAACCTTCCCAGCCATAAAAGTCCGCCAACTCGGTGACGATTTTCTCTAGCGTCATGCCGTGCATGGGGTTCTTGGGTTGGTCAGGTGTGTCTGTCATGTCGATTTAGGTGTTGCGTGTGCGTGCCAATGGCGGGTTGCGCGAGAAGTAGCGTTCGATGCTTTTCATCAGTGCGTTGGCGAGTTCGTTTTGGTAGCTGTCGCTGAGCAAGCGGGCTTCCTCATCGGGGTTGCTAATGAATGCTGTTTCAACCAGCACGCTGGGGATATCGGGCGCTTTGAGCACGGCAAAGCCAGCCTGTTCGACCCGTGGTTTGTGCAATTTCCCGATGCGACGGATTTGCCCCAACATCTCGCTGCCGAGCTTCAAACTGTCGTTGATTTGCGCGGTGGTGCTCATGTCCAGCAGGGCGCGTTGTACCGCGGCATCTTGGGTTTTGATGTTCAAGCCACCGACCAAGTCGGCACGGTTTTCTTGTTTGGCCATCCAGCGCGCTTGTGCGCTCGATGCAGCGCCCTGGCTCAGGGCGAACACGCTGGCCCCTCGTGCGTCAGGTGTGAGGAAGGCGTCGGCATGGAGGCTCACAAACAAGTCGGCCTGAACGCGGCGGGCTTTTTCAACCCGTTGGTTGAGTGGCACAAAGAAGTCTGCGTCGCGCGTGAGGTAGGCCCGCATCGGCAAGTTGCCATGCTTGGTTTTGATGACGGTGCTGTTGATTCGATCGCGCATGCGGCGGGCGATTTGCAACACCACGTCTTTTTCTTTGGTGCCACGTGGGCCAATCGCCCCAGGGTCTTCGCCACCATGGCCTGGGTCTAGGGCCACGATGATGTAGCGCTCACCGTCTTGACTGGTTTGTGCGACCGATGCGGCCGTGGTGATGGGGGCTGACGCGACAGAGGCTGCAGGGGTGGGCGGTTCAGGCTTGCGGTTTTGATTCGCCATCAAATCGCCCACAGGATCGGCATAGGTCCCAATTTTGGAGGCCGGCGGGGGCGTCGGTGTGGCCGTCATGGACGGCGAGTTATAGGCATTGCCACCTTTGAGCTTGTCCACGATCAAGGCCTCCAGTGGGTCGGCCACCTCTGAAGGGTAGAGGTCAAGCACCAAGCGGTGTTGGTACTGCGTGTTCCCTGTTTTGACGGGCAGCAGATTGAACACCTGGGGCTGAACCATGCGTCGCAAGTCGAGGACCAACCGCACCGTGTTGGCACTGTATTGGCCGACGCGCACGCCTGTGATGTACGGGTCGTCCGAACGCACTTTGCCGACTAGCTCTTTCAATGCAGGGTTGAGCTCGATGCCTTCGATGTCCACCGCCAAGCGCGGGGGGTTGGCGACAAAGATGGGGATGGTTTTGAGGGCGGTGTCGCTCTCAATCGTCACGCGGGTGTAGGCCGCTGAGGGCCACACGCGCACCGCCACGATGCTGGCGCCCCATGCGATGTCGGCACTGCCCAACAACAGTGCGAGTGAGCCGCCTTGCAAGAGACTGCGCCGGTTGATGCCCGTGTGCGCGCTCATCCCAGCAGCTCCTGTCCACGTGCGGTGAGGGCGGCGATTTGGACGTGGCGTTGCGCGTCATCATCCACTTGGATGTGGAGCTCTAGGTCGGGTGTAGGCATCACGCCTGCGGCGTTTTGCGGCCATTCGCATAGCTTGAGGCCCGGACTGGCGAAGATGTCACGAAACCCTGCATCCTCCCACTCGCGTGGGTCGCTGAAGCGGTAAAAGTCAAAGTGCCATACCTCGCCTGCTGGCAAGGTGTAAGGTTCAACGACTGCGTAGGTGGGGCTTTTGACGCGGCCCTCGACCCCCAATGCGCGTAACAAGTGACGCACCAAGGTGGTTTTGCCCGCGCCTAAATCGCCATGCAAGGCGATGCAGGCATTCAAATTGACCTGCGACAAGGCGGCGGCAAGCCGCGTTGCAAACGCGGCGGTAGCGGCTTCGTCGGGCCAAACAAGAGTTTTTACAATAGGCAAATTATTCAAGGATGTCGGTTGGCTTTAGATTACAAATTGTTGCTCTCGCAAATTCAAGCGCTAGGTCAAACACTGGGATTTTCTCAAATTGCGGTGGCCCCTTTGGATTTGTCTTCGGCAGAGCCACATTTACAAAAATGGCTGGCTCAAAACTTCCACGGCAGCATGGACTATATGTCCCGCCACGGCATGAAGCGCGCGCGTCCTGCCGAGCTGGTGCCGGGCACCCTGAGCGTGCTGACCGCCCGCATGAACTACCTGCCCCGCGACACCGCCGAGGGCTGGCAAGACCTTGAGTGGCAACGTTTGCGCACCCCCCATGAAGCTGTGGTGTCGGTGTATGCCCGAGGGCGTGATTACCACAAGGTCTTACGCAACCGGCTGGACACATTGGCGCAAGGCGTGGACGCCTTATTGGCGGATACCTTGAAGCCGGATGGTTTTGAATACCGTGCCTTCACCGACTCGGCCCCTGTGCTCGAAGCCGAGCTGGCCACACGCAGCGGCCAGGGCTGGCGTGGCAAGCACAGCTTGGTGCTGAACCGCGAAGCGGGTTCGATGTTCTTTTTGGGTGAGATTTTTCTGAATGTGGCCTTGCCTGCGTCGGAACCCACAACCGACCACTGCGGCCAGTGCTCGGCATGCATCGACGTGTGTCCCACACAAGCCATCGTGGCTCCGGGCTTGGTGGATGCACGTCGCTGCATTTCGTACTTGACGATTGAGCATGACGGCGCGATCGACGAAGCGCTGCGGCCCTTGATGGGCAACCACATCTACGGCTGTGACGACTGCCAGTTGATTTGCCCTTGGAACAAGTTTGCCCAAGCTTCGAGCTTGCCCGACTTTGATGTGCGGGCTGGCTTGGTGGGCCAAAACATGGCACGTTTGTTGGCGTGGAGCGAGGCAGAGTTTTTGCGTTACACCGAGGGTAGCCCCATTCGCCGCATTGGCCATGTACGCTGGTTGCGTAACTTGGCGGTGGCTGCTGGCAATGCACTGCGTCAAGCTGATGATGCGGCCCTGCGTCAGGCGCTACAAGCCCACCTCATGCATGCCAGCGAGGTGGTGCGTGAGCATGTGCAGTGGGCGTTGGCACAACAAGCGACTTAGCGCGCTTTGGATGGCTCGATCGATATCCCGTGTTGCACTTCGTGCTTGAATATACCCTTCATGAAGTCTCGCATAATCCAATTGATCAAATAGAACCACCATTGAGACGGAGACCATGTTTTCAAAAATTGCATCAATCACACTCCCAATCTTTAGCCTAGTGCTGGTCGGTTTTTTGTACAGTCGCCGCGTTAAACCGGATCTGCGAGGTGCGAACAAGTTAGTCGTGGATATTGCGCTGCCTGTTTTGATTTTTATATCGCTTTCTGCCAAATCGTTTGATCCAATCTCAGCCCTGTCATTCACAGGGGCTTCCATCGTTTTAATTCTTTTAACTGGGTTGATGGCTTGGCCTCTTACGGGGTTTTCTGGGGCATCACTGCAAGCTTTTTTGCCTTGCGCTATGTTTACCAACGTTGGCCCGATTGGTATTCCCTTGATCGCATTAGCCTATGGGCCTGAGGGCATGGCGCCAGCTGTTGTTTTGTTGGTGATCTCCAACATTCTGCATTTCACATTGGGTGCGGGCGTCATGAGTAGCAAAGTCGATTGGCGCATGGTGTATGCCAACCCACTGGTTTGGGCAACTGTCCTAGGCGTGGCTAGTTCGCAGTTGCAGATAGAGTTTCCCGTTTGGTTTCAAACATCTTGCACCATGATTGGCAGCGTTTTAGTTCCAATGATGTTGTTGTCCTTGGGTGCTAGACTTTCTAGCAGCCAAGTCTCAGATGCATGGGTGGGTGTTCAGTCAAGCGTGCTAATTTTGATTGTCAGACTTGCTGCAGCTTTTCTGACTCTTTGGCTCATCCCATTGCAAGGCCTAGAGCGTGGTGCATTGATTTTGTTTGCATGCCTTCCTGCGGCAGTTTTCAATTTTATGTTGGCTGATAAATTTCATGTGGAGCCAAATAAGGTTGCCTCTACGGTGATTGTTGGCCATTTTTTAAGTCTGATATTTTTACCATTAGGTATTTGGCTAGCATTTATGGAATGGCCGATATAGGAGGATCAGATCAACGCGCGTTGGATTGCATAGAGGTCAAAGCCCTAGTAGCTTTGACGGCTTGTCCCAGCTCAATCACGGTGAGGGCGTAGTAGCTACTCCAGTTGTAGCGCGTCACCACATAAAAATTGTCTGTGCCTGCCACGTAGCTGGGCGGCTCGTTGCCATTGAACAGCTCGACCAAGGCTAAAGAGCCATTGTGTTTTTTTGCTTCTTCATCCAGCACCGCGCCTTTGGCGGTGAAGTTAAGTACGCTGAAGGAAGGCAAGATGTCGGGGGCGAGCAGGGTGGGTTTGTCCAAATGCGCTTCATCAAAGCCCACGGGGTAGTGCGTGGGCATACCGGTTTGCCAGCCAAAGGCTTTGAAGTAATTGGCGACCGAACCAATTGCGTCGACGGGGCTGTTGCGCAGGTCAATGTGACCATCGCCATCAAAGTCCACCGCAAACTTGGCCGCGCTCGAGGGCATGAATTGCGGCCAGCCCATGGCCCCTGCAAAGCTGCCCGTAGCGCTGGCGCCACCCTGCTGGTGGGCTTGCACCAAAAAGTGCCCCAGTTCTGATTTAAAAAACGCTTGGCGTTCTGTCGCACGTGGGTGTGAGGCGGGGAAGTTCAGTGTGAGCGTGGTCAAGGCGTCGAGCACGCGGTAGTTGCCCATGTTCTGGCCATAGAAGGTTTCCACACCGATGATGCCCACGATCATCTCGGCGGGCACGCCGTAGGTTTGTTCGGCGCGCGTGAGGGCGCTTTCATAGGTTTGCCAAAACTGGATGCCTGCATCGATGCGACGCGGCTCAATGAAGCGTTCACGGTAAGCGCGCCAGTTTTTGGGCACGTTGACAGGAGGGGGCAACACCATCTTGGGCACGCCCTTCAAGTAGCGTGCGTTGCTGAGCTGTGCGCGTACCCACGCTTGAGGCAGCGTATTTTGCTGAGCCAGCTCGTCGGCGAGTGCCATCACCTCAGGCTTTTTCCCATAGACCTCGCCTTGTGTAGATGCCACAAAAACAGGGCGATGGGCGCGGTGGTGAGGTTTGGCGAACAAGGGGCTGGTCAAGGCTGGCAGGAGCAGTAGGGCAGCCAGCATGTGTCGCCGCGCAAAAACTGAGCGCAAAGCTTGATAAAACGGTGGTGTAAGTGTCGTCACGCAGGGTGTGCAAAGGGGAAAAGCAAGGCCTCCATGGTAAGCTGACTTGCAATCCTTGAGTGTCAAGCGCAGACAAAAGTAGTGAGATAGAACGATGCGGAAAACTGGTTATTACACACACCCCCTGTGCGCGAAGCACGAGATGGGGGCTGGCCACCCCGAATGCCCTGAGCGTCTCAGCGCCATTCAAGATCGCTTGCTCATCAGCGGCGTCGATTTGGGCCTCACCCAGATGGAGGCACCCGAGGCGCCTCTGGCCGATATTGAGCTGGCCCACGAACGCATGTACATCGCTTCTTTGCGCGGCCTGTCGGACCAATTGGTTGAAGACATGCAAGCGGGCGGACCCGCTTATGCGCACATGGACGCCGACACGGCGATTAACGCCCACACCTGGAAGGCCGCATTGTGTTCCGTCGGTGCGGCTATTGCTGCCACCGATGCCGTGATTGCTGGTGAGTTAGAAAACGCCTTTTGCGCCACCCGACCACCTGGCCACCATGCCTCACGCAACAAAGCGGGTGGTTTTTGTTTTTTTAATAACGTCGCTGTTGCCGCGAAGTACGCCTTGGAGAGGCACGGGTTGAAACGCGTGGCGGTGGTGGACTTTGATGTGCACCATGGCAATGGCACGGAAGATATCTTGAGTGGTGATGACCGTGTGTTGATGGTGAGTTTTTTCCAGCACCCGTTCTACCCCTACACCGGCGCAGAGCACCCCGCTGCCAACATGGTGAACATTCCGGTCCCTGCCTACACCAAGGGCGTGGCCGTTCGCGAATTGATTGAAACCTACTGGGTGCCGCGTTTGGAAGAGTTCAAACCCGAGATGATCTTCATCAGTGCTGGCTTTGATGCCCACCGTGAAGATGACATGGGCCAAATGGGTCTAACCGAACAAGACTACAGCTGGATCACCTACCGCATCCGTGAGATTGCAGTGCGACACGCCAAGGGGCGCATCGTGTCGTGTTTAGAAGGTGGCTACGACCTGAGTTCACTCAGTCGCAGTGTGGAGGCTCATTTGCGCGTGTTGGCAGATATCTAAAGCATGAACGATTTACAAGAACTGTTGCTGGACTTGCAGAGCCCAGCCATTGCATTGGAGCTGGCCGGTTTGGCCCTGTGTCTATTGATGGCTTGGGGGATCAGCTGGATCTTGGGCCGCGGTGCGACATCACGTGACTCGATTTTGTTCGGGCGTCGTTTGATGGACGGTGTCTTGTTTCCAGTCTTGGCCTTGGTGTTCGCCTACGGTTTGAAGCTTTTGCTGTCAATGACGCAACGCGTGCCTGTGCTGAAAGTAGCCTTGCCGGTGTTGGTGTCGTTGGTGCTCATCCGCTTGATTGCACGGGTGATGGCTGCCGTGTTTCCGAATTCCCGAGGCGCACGCATCTTGGAACAAGTGGTGTCTTGGATAGCGTGGGGCTTGGTCGTGCTGTGGGTCACAGGGCTGTGGGGCCCGATGATGGAAGAACTCGATAGCCTGCAGTTTGTGCTGGGTAAGACGCATTTCAGCGTTTTGCATGTGCTGGATGTCATCCTCACGTCTGGGTTTGTGTTGGTGTTGGCGTTGTGGTTGTCGGCCGCTCTCGAGCGGCGTGTCTTGAATCGTGCGTTTGATGATTTATCCATGCGCAAGGTGGCGACCAATGCGATGCGTGTGCTTCTGCTGGTGGTGGGTTCTTTGTTTGCCTTGTCCTCGCTGGGCTTTGACCTCACCGCGTTGTCTGTTTTGGGTGGCGCTTTGGGGGTGGGGATTGGCTTTGGCTTGCAAAAGTTGGCCGCCAATTACGTGAGCGGATTCGTCATCTTGCTTGAGCGCTCGTTGCGCATTGGGGACTTTGTGCGGGTCGACGGTTTTGAAGGCCGCGTGACCGACATCAAGACCCGCTACACCTTGGTGCGAGCTAGCAATGGCAGTGAATCGGTGGTGCCCAATGAGCTTTTATTGACCCAGCGCGTAGAGAACTTGTCGCTTGAAAGTCGCCATCTGTTGCAAACCTGTACCTATTGGGTGGGGCTGGAGAGTGATGTGGCGCGCGTCCAAGAGATTCTGACCCAAGGTGCGCTGAGTGCCGAGTGGGTTTTGGCTGAGCCGGCTCCCCAAGCCTTGCTGGGTGAGGTGGCGCCGCAAGGGTTGCGATTTAACTTGAATTTTTGGATGGAAGACCCCGTCAATGGTCAATCATTGACGCGTTCGCGGGTCAACATCGCGGTTCTCGCTGGTTTACGCGCTGCTGGTGTGTTGTTGGTGCATTCGCCTCAAGAGGTCGTGTTGCGTCAATGAGATCGGTATTTTCTAAGTACAAACCCTAAAAAAGCACGGTCGTGCTTTGATATTGGGCCTTTGATCCCTACAATGTGACGTTTACGTAAACGTCAATCTGTTTTAACGAAATTTGGAGTTTTTGCCATGAAAGTATTGGTCGCTGTCAAACGCGTGGTGGACTACAACGTCAAGGTCCGCGTCAAGTCGGACAACTCGGGTGTTGACATTGCGAACGTCAAGATGAGCATGAATCCCTTTGACGAAATCGCCATTGAAGAAGCTGTTCGCCTGCGCGAAAAGGGCTTGGTCACCGAGGTCATCGCTGTGTCTTGTGGTGTGACCCAATGTCAAGAAACCTTGCGCACCGCGATGGCGATTGGTGCAGACCGCGCCATCTTGGTTGAAACCACGCAAGAGTTGCAACCTTTGGCCGTGGCCAAGTTGCTTAAAGCTTTGATGGACAAAGAGCAACCCGGCTTGGTGATCTTGGGCAAACAAGCGATTGACGATGACTGCAACCAAACCGGCCAAATGTTGGCAGCTTTGGCTGATTTGCCTCAAGCTACCTTTGCTTCCAAGGTGGAAGTCGCCGATGGCAAAGCCATCGTGACCCGTGAAGTCGACGGCGGTTTGGAAACCATCGCTGTCAATCTGCCCGCCATCATCACCACGGATTTGCGTTTGAACGAACCACGTTACGTGACCTTGCCCAACATCATGAAGGCCAAGAAGAAACAACTCGATGTGTTCAAGCCAGAAGACCTCGGTGTGGATGTGGTCCCCCGCATCAAGACCCTGAAGGTCAGCGAGCCTCCCAAACGCAGCGCCGGCATCAAGGTGCCAGATGTGGCCACTTTGGTGGACAAACTCAAAAATGTGGCCAAGGTCATTTAATACAAATACGCAGGAGAACGACACATGACATCCCTTGTGATTGCAGAACACGACAACGCATCCATCAAACCTTCCACACTGAACACCGTGTCAGCCGCTGCCGCCATTGGCGGTGACGTCCACGTGTTGGTGGCAGGCCATCACGCAGGCGCCGCCGCCGCCGCTGCCGCCCAAATTGTGGGTGTGAGCAAAGTGATTCACGCCGATGGCGCAACCCTTGAAGCCGGTTTGGCTGAGAACGTGGCGGCCCAAGTGCTGGCCATCGCCAGCAACTACACACACATCTTGTTCCCCGCGACTGCCAACGGTAAAAACGTGGCACCTCGCGTGGCAGCCAAGTTGGACGTGGGTCAGATCAGTGACATCACCAAGGTCGACAGCGCTGACACGTTTGAGCGTCCGATTTATGCGGGCAATGCCATGGCCACTGTGCAATCGATTGATGCTGTGAAAGTCATCACCGTGCGCACGACCGGTTTCGATGCTGCTGCGTCGACAGGTGGCTCAGCCACGGTCGAGACCGTTGCCGCCGTCGTTGACTCTGGCAAGAGCAGCTTTGTGGGTCGCGAAGTGACCAAGAACGACCGTCCTGAGTTAACCGCCGCCAAGATCATCGTCTCGGGTGGCCGGGCCTTGGGGAGTTCAGAGAAGTTCAATGAAGTCATGATCCCGTTGGCCGACAAGTTGGGTGCAGCCATTGGTGCCAGCCGCGCAGCGGTGGATGCGGGTTACGCAGCCAATGACTTGCAAGTGGGTCAAACCGGCAAGATCGTCGCACCTCAGTTGTATGTGGCGTGTGGCATCAGCGGCGCGATCCAGCATCTGGCAGGCATGAAAGACAGCAAGGTCATCGTGGCCATCAACAAAGACCCAGAAGCACCGATCTTCTCTGTGGCTGACTTTGGCTTAGAGGCTGACCTGTTCGTGGCTGTGCCAGAGCTGGTCGCTGCGCTTTAAACCGATGATGAAAAGACACTCTACGGGGTGTCTTTTTTTTAATGTGTATTGATTTTTAGAGATCTAAAAAATGAGTTACATCGCCCCCATCAAAGACATGCTGTTCAACATGGAACACTTGGCTGGTCTCAGCCAAATTGCTGAAATTCCCGCCTTCGAAGACATGGGTGTCGAAACCGCCCAAGCCGTGCTCGAAGAATGCGCGAAGTTGAACGAATCCGTGCTCGTGCCTTTGAACTGGGAAGGCGATAAGAACCCCTCGTTTTTCAAAGACGGCCACGTCACCACCACACCGGGCTTCAAAGAGGCGTACCAACAATATTGCGAAGGCGGCTGGCAAAGTTTGCAACACCCTGCAGACTTTGGCGGTCAAGGCTTGCCCAAGACCATTGGAGCCGCCTGCGGTGAAATGCTCAACTCAGCCAATATGAGCTTTGCTTTGTGCCCGATGCTGACCGATGGCGCGATTGAAGCGT
>CAIODK010000269.1 GCA_903856995.1 uncultured Burkholderiales bacterium | reverse complement strand
TACCGTATTCGAGGGCGCGTACGAAGTCGTGGTCGTAGAACATGGCTTCGTCGTCACCGCTGTCTTTGGCCGCCACTTGGGCGTGGAAGCGGGCGGCTTGGGTCTCAGCGTCGTTCAACTCGCTAAAGCCGTTGCCGAATTCGCGCCCTGTGATGTAGAGCTCAAAGCGCTCGGTCACCTCAGGGTTGGTGTCGCTGGCGCGGGCCAAGGGTGAAATCTCAACTGGGTGCTCGCAGATAAAGGTGGGCTGCCACAGCTTGTCTTCCACGGTCTCTTCAAAGTACATCACTTGCAAGCTGGCCAAGCTGCGTGTGCTGAGATTGTCTTTCTCTTCTTTGAAACCGAGCTTCTTCAAAGCCTCGATCAGCCATGCCGTGTTGTCGACGTTGTTGCCCGATTCGGTGTGCTTCAAGATAGCTTCGCGGATGGTCAAGCGCTCAAACGGTTGGCTCAGATCCACCGGCTTGCCGCCGTAGGTCAGCAGCAGGGTGTCGGCCGCCTTCATGGCAGCGTCGCGCACCAGTTCTTCGGTGAAGGTCATCAGGTCTTGGTAGTTCCAATACGCGGCGTAGAACTCCATCATGGTGAACTCGGGGTTGTGACGCACCGAGATGCCTTCGTTGCGGAAGTTGCGGTTGATCTCAAACACACGCTCAAACCCACCCACGATCAGTCGTTTCAAGTACAGCTCTGGCGCGATGCGCAAGAACATCTCTTGGTCCAGCGCGTTGTGGTGCGTGGTGAAGGGCTTGGCGTTTGCACCGCCGGGGATGGGGTGCAGCATCGGCGTTTCAACTTCGAGGAAGTTGTGTTGCACCATGAAATCACGAATACCGCTGACCGCTTTGCTTCGCGCCACAAAGCGCTTGCGAGCGGTCTCGTCCGTCATCAAATCGACGTAGCGTTGGCGGTATTTGATCTCTTGGTCAGCCACGCCGTGGAACTTGTCGGGCATGGGCCGCAGGCTCTTGGTCAGCATGCGGATGCTGGTGGCGTGGATCGACAACTCACCCGTACGTGTTTTGAACAGCTTGCCTTCGCAAGCCACGATGTCGCCCAAGTCCCAGTGTTTGAAGTCGGCGTACAGCTCTTCGCTCACGTCATCGCGGGTCACGTAAATCTGGATGCGGCCGGTGCTGTCTTGCAACGTGGCAAAGCTGGCCTTGCCCATCACGCGCTTGAGCATCATGCGGCCCGCCACCTTGGTGAACTGGCCTTCTTCGGTCAACACCTCGGCGGTCTTGTCGCCATGCAGCTCGTGCAAAGTGGCAGCGTGGTGCGCGGGCTTGAAATCGTTGGGGAAGGCCACGCCTTGGCCCGCGGCCTGACGCGCGCGCATGACCTTGAGCTTCTCGCGGCGCTCGGCCATGAGTTGGTTTTCGTCGACGGGAGCGGCTTCGGGCGTGGCGGGGGTGTTGTTGTTAGACATCTAAAGAGGCGTGAGTAGGGGAGGGGCTGCCCAAAACTTGAAGAGCAGCAAACCGTGTATTTTAAGTGGACGGTGACATGCGCTTTTCCGAAAACAAAAAAGGCCCAGAAGGACCTTTCTTGAAGCGGGCTGAGCGAGCTTAAGCCACTGCATCCGCAGGCTGACGTTGCAACATGGCCAGCGTGCTGGCAATGGTTTTGCGCAGTTCGCGGCGGTCGCAGATCATGTCAACGGCGCCTTTTTCTTGCAAGAACTCGGCGCGTTGGAAGCCTGCTGGCAAGGTCACGCGCACGGTGCTTTCAATCACGCGTGGGCCGGCAAAGCCGATCAAGGCGTTGGGTTCGGCGATGACGACGTCACCCACAAACGCAAAGCCGGCTGACACGCCGCCCATGGTGGGGTCGGTCAACACGGCAATGTAGGGCAAACCTTTTTTGGCCAAGCGGGTGAGCGAGGCGTTGGTTTTGGCCATTTGCATGAGCGAGAGCAAGCCCTCTTGCATGCGCGCGCCACCGGTGGCGGTGAAGCAAATGAAGGGCACTTTTTGTTCGATGGCGGTGTGGACACCGCGCACAAAGCGCTCGCCTACGACCGAGCCCATTGATCCGCCCATGAAGTCAAATTCAAAACAGGCCACCACCACATTGATGTTGTGCACCGCACCGCCCATGACCACCAAGGCGTCTGTTTCGCCGGTGTTTTGCATGGCTTCTTTGAGGCGCTCTGGGTATTTGCGGCTGTCTTTGAATTTCAAGGCGTCCACGGGCAGCACTTCTTGGCCGATTTCGTAACGGCCTTCTGCGTCAAGGAACATGTCCAAGCGAGCACGGGCACCCATGCGGTGGTGGTGGCTGCAGGTAGGGCAAACGTTGTTGTTGGCTTGCAGGTCGCTCTTGTAGAGCACGGTCTCACAACTGGGGCATTTCACCCACACGCCTTCGGGCACGCTACGGCGGTCCGAGGGGTCGGTATGCAGGATTTTTGGGGGCAGTAGTTTTTCAAGCCAACTCATGGTCAGTCCTTCGTCAGTTCTTGTTTAGGCTTCATTTTAGCGGGTGGTGCAGAGGCCGCCTTAAGCGTCCAGCGCCTCGCGGATTCCTGTCAAAAATGCGTGTGCAGAGGCCACTTCTTGGCCTGCTGGTGCGGCTTCGAGCAGTTGGATGATGCGGCTGCCAATCACCACAGCATCAGCCACGCGGCCCACGGCGGCGGCGGTGGCCGCGTCGCGGATGCCAAAGCCCACACCCACGGGGATGTGCACATGCTGGCGGATGCGCGGCAGCATGGCTTCCACGGCGTCGGTGTCGAGGTTGCCAGCGCCGGTGACGCCTTTGAGCGAGACGTAATACACATAGCCGCTGGCCACGCGTGCCACTTGGTCCATGCGTTTGGCGGTGCTGGTGGGGGCGAGCAAGAAGATCAGGTCCATGTGGTGCGCGCGCAGGGCGGCAGCAAACTCTTCACATTCCTCGGGTGGATAGTCCACGATCAGCACGCCGTCCACGCCCGCTGCAGAGGCGTCTTTCACAAAGGCGTGTGGGCCATGCTTGAGGTTGTAGCACTCCACGGGGTTGGCATAGCCCATCAGCACCACGGGGGTGGTGTTGTCGGTCTTGCGGAATTCGCGCACCATGTCCAGCACTTGAGCTGTGCCAATGCCAAAGCGCAACGCGGCTTCACCGGCTTTTTGAATCACCGCGCCGTCGGCCATGGGGTCGCTGAACGGAACGCCCAGTTCGATGATGTCCGCGCCTGCATCGACCATGCCGTGCATGAGCGCGGGCGTGATGTCGGCCTGTGGGAAGCCTGCCATCACATAGGGAATCAGGGCTTTACGGCCTTGGGCTTTGAGTGCGGCGAGGGTGGCGTCAATGCGGCTCATTTCGTGACCTTGATGGTGTGTTCTGTCGGGCCGCCTTTGACCGACTGACCTTGGCAACTAGGGCGGCAGAAGAAGTCAGCGCCGCTCAGGTCGGCCACGGTGCCAATGTCTTTGTCGCCACGGCCGGAGAGGTTGACCAAGATGGACTGGTCGGGGCGCATCGTCTTGGCCAGTTTCATGGCATAGGCCACGGCGTGGCTCGATTCGAGCGCGGGGATGATGCCTTCGGTGCGGCACAGGTAGTGGAAGGCTTCCAGCGCTTCTTTGTCGGTGATGCCCACGTACTCGGCGCGGCCGATGTCTTTGAGGAACGCGTGCTCGGGGCCCACCCCGGGGTAGTCAAGGCCAGCGCTCACGCTGTGCGTTTCGGTGATCTGTCCGTTTTCGTCTTGCAAGATGTAGGTGCGGTTGCCGTGCAACACGCCGGGCGCGCCCAGCTGCAACGAACACGAGTGACGGTCGGTGTCCATGCCTTCGCCGGCGGCCTCCACGCCAATGAGGCGGGTGTTGGCATGGTTGATGTAGGGGTAGAAGATGCCCATGGCATTGCTGCCGCCGCCCACGCAGGCCAGCACGACATCGGGCTGTTGTTCGGCCATCTTTAATGACTTGAACATCTCCGGCATTTGGGTGAGGCACTCTTCGCCAATCACGCTTTGGAAGTCGCGCACCATCATTGGGTAGGGATGTGGGCCGGCCACGGTACCGATGATGTAGAAGGTGTTGTCGACGTTGGCCACCCAGTCGCGCATGGCTTCGTTGAGGGCGTCTTTGAGGGTGCGACTGCCGCTGTTGACTGGCACCACGGTTGCGCCCAAAAGTTTCATGCGGTACACATTGGGGCTTTGGCGTTTGACGTCTTCTGCCCCCATGTAGACCACGCATTCCAAACCGTAGCGCGCGCAAATAGTGGCCGTGGCCACGCCGTGTTGGCCCGCGCCAGTTTCGGCAATCACGCGGGGCTTGCCCATGCGCTTAGCCAGCATGGCTTGGCCGATGGTGTTGTTGATCTTGTGTGCGCCGGTGTGGTTCAGGTCTTCACGCTTCAAGAAGATTTGTGCGCCACCCATTTCACGGCTCATACGGGCTGCGTGATAGATGGGTGAAGGGCGGCCGACAAAGTGGGCCAGCTCATTTTTGAATTCAGCAATGAAGTCAGGGTCGTGCTGGTATTTGGCGTACGCGTCTTTGAGCTCTTCGATGGCGTGCGTCAGCGTTTCGCTGATGAAGCTGCCGCCGTAAATACCAAAGTGTCCTTTGGCGTCGGGTTGCTGGTAGTTCGACATAGGGTGCCTACAAAAAATGCCTTGGGGCTGTGTGAGCCCAAGGGCTTTCAAAAAAAAGGGGGCGAGGCGGCTTAGAGCGGCTGCTCTGCGTCTGCTACGCGCACGGCTCTGACGAACGCGTGGATCTTGGCCGCATCTTTGATGCCTTTGGCCGACTCGACGCCAGAGCTCACATCAACCGCCAGCGACAAGCCGTGGTTACGCAGCGCGCGAATGCCATCTGTCACGTTGGCAGCGTTGAGTCCACCAGACAAGACGAGGTGAGCGTTGACGTTTTGAGGAAGCTGTGACCAATTGAATGTTTTGCCGCCACCGCCGTAGCCGTCGACATGGGCGTCGAGCAGCACCGCTTGGGCGTCTGAGTAATCTTGGGCGTATTTTAAGAGGTCGAAGGGTTCTTCGCCCGCAGGGGTTTCTAGTGGGATGCGGGCTGCCCTGATCCAGCGACGGCCCAAGGTGCGGGCAATCTTACGGCAGTGGTCCGGCGTTTCATCGCCGTGAAACTGCAGCCACGCACCAGGCACTTGGGTGCTCGTGTGGGCGATGGTCTCGGATATTTCATTGACAAAAAGCAGCACAGGCGTGACAAAGGTGGGCAGAATTTTGGCCAGTTCGGCCGCACGTTCCACGGTCACAGCGCGGGGGCTTTTGGCGTACATGACAAAGCCAATGGCATCCACGCCTGCGGCCACGGCGGCGTGGATGTCTTCCTCACGGGTGAGGCCACAAATTTTGATACGTGTGCGGTTCATGGCAATCCATCATACGCAGGCGTGCGGTCGGGTAAATCCCATTTCGCGTCGTAGCGGGGGCCTAAGAAGTACAAACCGTCGGGGCTGAAGGTGGGGGCGGCCGCGTCGCGGTTACGTGCAGCCAGCACATCAATCATCCACTCGGGCGGTTTGTCGCCGGTGCCAATTTTCACAAAGCACCCCATGATGTTGCGAATCATGTGGTGCAAGAAAGCGCTGGCTTCAAACTCAAAGCGCCACACGGCTGAGCCTGGGTCAGTGCTTTTTCTTGAAATGTCGATGCGCGTCATGTTTTTGACGGGTGTGATGGCTTGGCAGCTAGAGGCGCGGAAAGAAGTGAAGTCATGCTCGCCCATCAAATACTGCGCGGCTTGTTGCATGGCTTCGAGGTTCAAAGGGCGATACACCCAGCCCACGCGTCCTGCCTCGACGCTGGGGCGAACCGCAGACTCCAGCACCACATACGCGTAGCGGCGCGCAATGGCGCTGCTTCGGCAGTGGAACTCGCGCGGCACGTTGCGCGCCCATTGCACGGCAATGTCGAGCGGCAAATAGCGGTTGGTGGCGCGTACCCAAGAGGCAGGTGTGCGCTCTAGTTCGGTGTCAAAGTGGATCACTTGCATGAGGCCATGCACACCGGCGTCGGTGCGGCCCGCACACAAGGTAGATATATCGGTTTGGGTGAACTTGGCTAACGCTTTTTCAAGCTTGTCTTGAACTGTTTTACCTGAGGCTTGGCTCTGCCAGCCTTCGTAGGCTTGGCCGTTGTAGCTCAAGCCCATTGCAATGCGCATCTGCGCTTAACCTCGATCAGCCAGCCACTTGAGGGCTATTTCTTTGTCAGTTCCGGAGGCTTCGATGGACACCTCTTCCATCAATGCACGGCTGGTATGCAGTTGACCCAAGTTCCACAGTTCGTCGGCCAAGTCCATGCGAACTCTGTAGGGACTGGCGTGGTCCGCATCGTCCAACTCCAAGGAAATATTTGGCATTTCCATGGTGGGGCGAGGGGGTTGCTCGGCGTGGTTGGCGTGTTCTTCGACGAGCTCATCTTCCGCTTGAGGGCTTGCCTCGTGTGTATGGCGTAGATCGGCAGGGGCATGGTCGAATTCAGGCAAGTCCAAGTTGAACTTGACATTGAGTGGCGGTAAGCCTTGGATGTGCGCTTCGTTTTTACTCAAAGCACGACGACGCCACAAACCGACCATCACCAAGAGGGCAATCAAGCTGCCGGCACCTGCAGGCGTGAGTGGATGCTCGCGTAACTCGTTGAGCCACTCGCTATTGTCCGATTCAGCATCGGCGGGCACGTTGACGGGTAGCACGCCTGAAGCTGGCTCAGAGGCGGCCGTGCCGGTCACGGTAGCTGCTGCAATCTTGCTCAGTTCGGCAATGTTGCGGCTGAGTTCAGCAGCACGGGTGGCCACGTCTTGTGCTTCGCGTTGCTGGGCGATCTTGTCTTGCGCAGCGACGTCTTGGCTACTGGGTTTGGCCAAGGTCAACTTGTCTTGGTTGGCTTTGTTGTTTTTGTTTTGTACTTTGGCGTCGAGTTTGCCGGTGGTGTCACGGGCCGCTTTGGGCACCACGCCACCTGGCGCGCGCGCTGCTAACTCAGCCCGGTAGGCGTCAAAGTCTTTGGTTTGGACCTGAATTTCACGACGCGCTTCTTCGCGTGAGACAGCTTTGGCTTCTTGCGCGGTGGGCAAGGTCAGCAAAGCGCCTTCTTTCATGCGGTTGACGTTGGACTCCACAAACGCATCGGGATTGCTGCGCAACAAAGCGAGCAACATTTGATCGAGCGACACGTCCTCAGCGATCTGGTTGACGGTGAGTTCGCTGGCAGTGTCGCCGCGCTTGACCAAGATTTGCTGGCCGTTTTTATCGGTATTTGTCCCCGCCGCTAGCGTTGGCACAACGATGGGTTTAGGTGCTTTTTTCGGATCGTCAAGGGACAGGCTGAAGTCGCGAAGCAAACGCCCTGTCGCCCAGCGCAAGTCGATCAGTAAGTCCATCGCATTGCTGGTGACGACTTGTTTGCTGCTGATTTTGAGATACGGCGTTCCGTTGTCGCGACGCAACAGTTGCACTTGAATTTCTAATGGGCTGCCATTGCTGACGGGTAGTTCAACTTTGGCGGCTTTGTAAATTTCTTGACTTGCCACGCTCGCTTGAAAGTCAACTTGTTCAGATTGACTGATTTCGCTGATATCGATTTCAGCTCGCAAAGCCTCGCCCTGCTTGCTTTGCACCACAGGGCGGGTCAACGTGAGCGCCTGCGCACCGCCAAGCAATGACAGTGACAAGGCTGCACATAAAGCAGATCTCTGGAACAAACGAGAAGCGGTGTGTTTGGCTTGGGTCATAACAGAGATATTACTTTGTTTTACGCTTCTAGCAGGATACGAAGCATTCGGCGCAATGGTTCGGCAGCGCCCCACAAGAGCTGGTCACCCACGGTGAATGCGCCCAGGTAGTCGTTGCCCATGGCCATTTTGTGCAAGCGACCTACTGGCACTGTCAGTGTGCCGGTCACGGCTGCGGGTGTCAGGTCACGTTCGCTGATTTCGCGCACGTTAGGCACTACTTTGACCCAGTCGTTGGCGCTGGCCAAGATACTTTCGATCTCGTCCATCGGCACGTCTTTTTTCAGCTTGATGGTCAAGCCTTGTGAGTGGCAGCGCATGGCGCCGATGCGCACGCACAAACCGTCGATGGGGATCGAACCCGCTGTGCGGAATGCTGGGTTGCCCAAGATCTTGTTGCACTCAGCGCCGCCCTTCCACTCTTCTTTGCTTTGACCGTGCTCAACGGGCACGTCGATCCAAGGGATCAAGCTACCAGCCAAGGCGGTGTTGCGGAAGTTTTTGGTGGGGAACGCTGCGCTGCGCATGGTGGCCGACACTTTGCGGTCGATGTCCAAAATGGCAGAAGAGGGGTTGGCCAAGTCGTCCTTGACGGCATCGTGCAAAGCACCCATTTGACTCAGCAACTCGCGCATGTTTTGTGCACCAGCGCCCGAAGCCGCTTGGTAAGTCATGGCGCTGACCCATTCGATCATGTTGTGCTGGAACAAACCGCCTAATCCCATGAGCATCAAGCTCACGGTGCAGTTGCCGCCGATCCAGTTTTTGCCGCCTTTGCCCAGCGCGCTGTCAATGACGTTGCGGTTGACGGGGTCGAGCACGATCACGGCATCGTCGGCCATGCGCAGGCTAGAGGCTGCGTCAATCCAGTGGCCGTTCCAGCCAGCTGCGCGCAACTTGGGGTACACCTCTTTGGTGTAGTCGCCGCCTTGGCAAGTGAGCACGATGTCGCACTTTTTCAGGGCTTCAATGTCGTTGGCATCTTTGAGCGTAGTTTCGTTCTTGGCTTGCGAAGGCGCTTTGCCGCCTGCGTTAGACGTGGAGAAGAACACGGGTTCAATCAGATCGAAATCTTTTTCTTGAACCATGCGGTCGATCAATACCGAGCCGACCATGCCGCGCCAACCGACTAAACCTACTAACTTGCTCATTTTTCAACGCCTTTTCAAATGTAGAAAACAGTGCCAGACCTGACTGTTTGCCCGGCTCGTCTGGCCGGGGGGGCGCACGACGAACCGGAGCTGATTAGCCCGTAATGGTCGTGGTTTTGATGGTGATTACACGCGCGCTAGCCGCCACCAGAGCGGGGGCAGCGAAGTTCAAAGAGAACGAGCGGGCGTTAAACATGGTGACAATTGTATCGGATGGGTACTTTGGTATAGCTGACAAATCAGCGCAACGCCTTCACCACCGCTTCACCCATTTGCGCAGTGCCCACCTTGGTGGTGCCTTCGCTGTAGATGTCGGGGGTGCGCAGGCCTTGGGCCAGGACTGCTTTGACAGCGGTTTCGATGCGGTCGGCCGCTGCAGCTTGGTTCAAGCTAAAGCGCAGCATCATGGCGGCGCTGAGGATGGTGGCCAAGGGGTTGGCCACGCCTTTACCCGCGATATCGGGGGCGCTGCCGTGGCTGGGTTCGTACAGACCTTGGTTTTTGCTGTTCAGCGAGGCTGAAGGCAGCATGCCGATCGAGCCGGTGAGCATCGACGCTTCGTCGCTCAAGATGTCGCCAAACATGTTGCCGGTCACCACCACGTCAAAGCGCTTGGGCTCTTTCACCAGTTGCATGGCTGCGTTGTCGACGTACATGTGGTCCAAGATGATGTCTGGGTACTCTTTGCCCACTTCGCTCACCACGTCTTTCCAGAACTGGAAGGTTTCCAGCACGTTGGCTTTGTCCACGCTGGTCACGCGCCCTTCTTTGCCTGCGGCTTTGCGTTTGCGTGCAGCTTGGAAAGCGACGTGCGCAATGCGCTCGATCTCGGGCTTGCTGTAGCGCATGGTGTCAAACGCTTCTTCTGCGCCTGGGAAGTGGCCGTCGGTGGCAATGCGGCGACCGCGCGGTTGGCCAAAGTAAATGTCACCGGTCAACTCGCGAATGATGAGGATGTCCAAGCCCGAAATCAGCTCGGGCTTCAGGCTCGAGGCACCTACCAACTGCTCGTAGCAAATCGCAGGACGGAAGTTGGCAAACAGGCCCATGTTTTTACGCAGGCCCAAAATGGCTTGCTCGGGGCGCAGGGGACGGTCGAGGGTGTCGTATTTCCAGTCGCCCACGGCGCCGAACAACACAGCATCCGAGTCCATCGCCAGCTTGAGGGTGGCTTCGGGCAGAGGGTGACCGTGTGCATCGAATGCGGCACCACCGACTAGGGCGGTTTCAGATTCAAATTTGAGGTCGAGGACGTTCAAGACTTTGACCGCTTCGGCCACGATTTCTGGGCCGATGCCGTCGCCGGGAAGGATTGCGATTTTCATGTGTACTTCTTCTGTATGGGGTTACATCGTGTGAGCCAACCAAGGCTTGGTGGCCAAGCGCTCGGCTTCAAAGGCTTTGATCTTGTCGGACTGGCGCAGGGTCAGGCCAATGTCGTCGAAGCCGTTGAGCAAGCAGTACTTTCGGAAGGCTTGCACTTCAAATGGAATGGTCTCGCCTTGTGGGCGGACGATGACTTGGTTCTCAAGGTCAATCGTCAACTCATAGCCTGGGAAGGCGTGGGTTTCGTTGAACAGCAAGTCCACAGTGGCCTCGGGCAACACGATGGGCAACAAGCCATTTTTGAAACAGTTGTTGAAGAAGATGTCAGCAAAGCTGGGCGCAATGACGGCACGAAAGCCGTATTGGTCAATCGCCCAAGGTGCGTGTTCGCGTGACGAGCCGCAGCCAAAGTTCTTGCGGGCCAACAACACCGATGCGCCCTCGGTGCGGTACGCACCTGGCAGATACCGCGGTTGGTTCAGCACAAAGTCGGGGTTAGGTTTGCGGCTGGCGGGGTCTTGGCCGGGCTCGCCGTGGTCCAAGTAGCGCCACTCATCAAACAGGTTGGGGCCAAAGCCGGTCTTGCGGATGGACTTCAAAAACTGCTTGGGGATGATGGCATCGGTGTCGACGTTCTCGCGGTCCATGGGGGCCACGATGCCTTTGTGGAGGGTGAATTTCTGCATATGTATTTCTTCCCTTAGGCGAACTTGCGCACGTCTACAAAGTGGCCGTGAATGGCGGCAGCAGCGGCCATGGCGGGGCTGACCAAATGGGTGCGGCCACCGTTGCCTTGACGGCCTTCGAAGTTGCGGTTGCTGGTAGAGGCACAGCGCTCGCCAGGCTCAAGTCGGTCAGCGTTCATGGCCAAACACATGGAGCAACCGGGCTCGCGCCACTC
>CAIODK010000268.1 GCA_903856995.1 uncultured Burkholderiales bacterium | reverse complement strand
TTAGCAACCACACCAGCGCCAACCGTCTTACCGCCTTCGCGGATGGCGAAGCGCAAGCCTTCTTCCATCGCAATGGGGTGGATCAACTTCACAGTGATCGACACGTTGTCACCTGGCATCACCATCTCTTTGCCTTCTGGCAATTCGATAGCGCCTGTCACGTCAGTCGTACGGAAGTAGAACTGAGGACGGTAGTTGTTGAAGAATGGTGTGTGGCGGCCGCCTTCGTCTTTAGACAACACATAGATCTCAGCCGTGAAGTGAGTGTGTGGCTTGACTGAAGATGGCTTGCACAGCACTTGACCGCGCTGCACGTCTTCGCGCTTTGTACCGCGCAACAAAATACCCACGTTGTCACCAGCTTGGCCTTGGTCCAGCAATTTGCGGAACATCTCCACGCCTGTACACGTTGTCTTTTGTGTATCAACGATACCCACGATTTCAATCTCTTCGCCGACCTTGATGATGCCGCGCTCGATACGACCGGTCACCACAGTGCCGCGGCCAGAGATCGAGAACACGTCTTCGACTGGCATCAAGAAAGCACCGTCCACTGCGCGCTCAGGCGTAGGGATGTAGCTGTCCAGAGCTGCGGCCAACTTAATGATCGCCTCTTCGCCCAAAGGACCCTTGTCGCCTTCCAGCGCCAATTTGGCAGAGCCATGGATGATTGGGGTGTCGTCACCTGGGAAATCGTACTTGTCAAGCAACTCGCGCACTTCCATTTCGACCAGTTCCAACAACTCAGTGTCGTCAACCATGTCGCATTTGTTCAGGAACACGATGATGTAAGGCACGCCCACCTGGCGAGCCAACAAGATGTGCTCGCGTGTTTGTGGCATTGGGCCGTCAGCAGCGGAACACACCAAGATAGCGCCGTCCATCTGAGCAGCACCCGTGATCATGTTTTTCACATAGTCAGCGTGGCCTGGGCAGTCAACGTGTGCGTAGTGACGGTTTTCAGTCTCGTACTCAACGTGCGCTGTGTTGATCGTGATGCCACGTGCTTTTTCTTCGGGAGCCGCATCGATTTGATCGTATGCCTTAGCTTCGCCGCCGAACTTGGCTGACAGGATCGTTGTGATCGCCGCAGTCAAAGTTGTTTTACCGTGGTCAACGTGTCCAATAGTGCCCACGTTCACGTGTGGCTTGGTACGTTCAAATTTTCCTTTTGCCATCTTTCGACTCCGAAAAAAATAGGTCAATTACAAAAAAATCTGGTGCCCTTGGCGGGAATCGGACCCGCGACCTCTCCCTTACCAAGGGAGTGCTCTACCACTGAGCCACAAGGGCAAAACATTGATCGCCAATCAATCCATCGAAAACCATAAGTGGAGCGGGAGACGGGAATCGAACCCGCGTCATTAGCTTGGAAGGCTAGGGTTCTACCATTGAACTACTCCCGCATCAGATCAGAAAAGATCATCACAGTTGCAGGCCTATCGGCGCTTCTACTTGTTGGTTTTCGCTGGTGGAGGGGACTGGATTCGAACCAGTGTAGGCGTAAGCCAACAGATTTACAGTCTGCCCCCTTTAGCCACTCGGGCACCCCTCCGGCGAATCGCGAACTATAGCAGACTTTTGGGGCTTTCGTAAAGTCTTGGGTCTAAATGACTCACAAATCCCACGTGATGGTTTGATTTTTTTGAGCCAACCAAGCCTTGGCTTGTGAGAAATGTCCGCACCCCACGAACGGTTGTGGCGGCCGCATGGCCGACAAGGGCGATGGGTGATTGGCCTTGAGCACCAAAGCCTCGCGTTGATAGCGCGCAGCTTCTCGCTCAATCATCTCGGCTTTGGCCTGGGCATGCGCGCCCCACAGCAAATAAACGCAGGCGGGCGCCGTGTGCGCCACCTCGACCAGCAAGGCATCGGTCAAGGCCTCCCATCCACGCTTGGCATGGCTGGCGGGCTGCCCATCTTCCACCGTGAGGCTCGTGTTGAGCAGCAACACGCCGCGCTCGGCCCACGCCTCGAGTGAGCCACTGGTGGGTGGACGTAAATGCATGTCGCGCTGCAACTCTTTAAAGATATTGCGCAACGACGGCGGCACCTTCACACCCGTCGCTACGGAAAACGACAAACCCTGCGCTTGATAAGCCCCGTGATACGGGTCCTGCCCAAGAATGACCACCTTGACTTGCGACAACGGCGTGAGTTCCAAGGCCCAAAGCGGATGACGGGGGTAGATCACCGCACCCGCCGTCAGTCGGTCCTGCACAAAGGCAGCCAGCGCAACGCCCTCCGCGCTTCGCCAAAACACATCAAGCGTGGGCTGCCAATCTGGGTGCACAGGCCAGTCTTCTGGCGCCCAGACCGTCAAACGTGGCGCATCAGAGGCAATAGATGCGGCGTCACCGCCAAACAAATCGCCCGTCATGTGCGCCCGCACGTTAAGCGAAAAACAACTCAGACAACGCCACGCCCGGATTTGGCGCACGCATAAAAACCTCGCCAACCAAGAACGCATGCACCTTGGCATCACGCAACTTCTGGACATCCTCGGCCGTTGCGATGCCACTTTCGGTCACCAGCAATCGGTCCGCCGGCACGTCTTTGAGCATATTGATCGTCGTGTCTAGCGACACCTCAAAGGTGTGCAGATTGCGGTTGTTGATCCCCACCAACGGGGTCTGAAGCTTGAGCGCGCGTTGTAACTCGGCTGCGTCATGCACCTCTACCAAGACGGCCATGTCCAAGCTGCGGGCCACGGCTTCCATTTCGGCCATTTGCGCGTCGGTCAAACAGGCCGCGATGAGCAAGATGCAATCCGCACCCATCACACGCGACTCGTACACCTGGTACGGGTCGATCATGAAGTCTTTACGCAGCACAGGCAAATCACATGAGGCACGCGCTTGCTTGAGGTAATCCACCTGCCCTTGGAAAAAGTCTTTGTCGGTCAACACCGACAAACACGCTGCACCGTGCTCGGCATAGGCTTGGGCGATATCGGCGGGAATGAAGTCCTCGCGAATCACGCCTTTGGACGGGCTGGCCTTCTTGATCTCAGCGATCACGGCGGGCAAGCCTGTCGCAATCTTCGCGCGCAAGGCGCCCACAAAGTCACGGGTGAGCACGCGGCTTTCGGCGTCTGCACGGATGGACGCCAGTGATTTACGTTGACGCGCCGCGGCAACCTCTTGGTGCTTGACCGCGATGATTTTGTTCAGGATGTCACTCATGTTTGACTTTCTCTTCGCCTTGGGGCGACTCGTTTAAAAATAATTGTCAGCGCACGATGCGCCGCATGCGTGCGGAGCTCAGGCCGTGAAGGCCATGAGTTCCGCAAGCTTGGCCTTGGCCGCGCCTGACGCCAAAGCGGCACGCGCGCTAGCAATGCCCTCTTCCATCGAGCGCGTCACATTGGCGGCGTACAACGCCACGCCCGTGTTCAGCACCACGATGTCACGTGCAGGGCCCGCTTGGTTATCCAGAACACCCAAGAGCATGTCGCGCGATTGTTCGGGCGTCTCCACGCGCAAAGCGCGGTTGCTGCTCATGGCGAAACCAAAATCTTCGGGGTGAATTTCGTACTCGCGAATCTGACCGTCCTTGAGCTCCCCCACCAAGGTGGATGCGCCCAAAGACACCTCATCCAACCCATCGCGACCGTACACAACCAGCGCGTGCTCGGCGCCCAAACGCTCCAAGGCACGCACTTGAATACCCACCAAATCGGGGTGAAACACGCCCATCAAAATGTTGGGCGCGCTGGCGGGGTTGGTCAATGGCCCAAGGATGTTGAAGATGGTGCGAACGCCAAGCTCTTTACGAACGGGGGCAACATTCTTCATCGCGGGGTGGTGGTTGGGCGCAAACATAAAGCCGATGCCCACCTCGGCAATGCACTGTGCGATTTTTTCTGGTGCGAGGTTGATATTCACCCCCAAGCTCTCCAGCACATCGGCGCTGCCGCTTTTGCTGCTCACGCTACGGCCGCCGTGTTTGCTGACTTTGGCACCTGCTGCGGCCGCCACAAACATCGAGCATGTCGAGATGTTGAAGGTATGCGAGCCATCCCCGCCCGTGCCCACAATGTCCACCATGTGGGTGCGGTCTGCAACCTCCACCTTGGTCGAGAACTCGCGCATCACTTGGGCTGCAGCGGTGATCTCGCCAATGGTCTCCTTCTTCACGCGCAAGGCGGCGATGAAAGCGGACATCAAAACCGGCGACATCTCGCCAGACATGATGAGGCGCATGATGTGCAGCATCTCGTCATGGAAAATCTCGCGATGCTCGATCACGCGTTGCAGGGCTTCTTGCGGCGTGATGGCGTGTGGTGCATGGGTCATGAGCGGCCTTTACAAAAAGTTTTTCAACATGGCATGGCCATGCTCAGTGAGGATGGACTCGGGATGGAACTGCACGCCTTGAATATCCAGCTCGGTGTGACGAACGCCCATGATCTCGCCGTCGTCCGTCCAAGCCGTGACCTTGAGACACGACGGGCAAGACGCACGCTCAATCGCCAACGAGTGATAACGGTTCACCGTGAATTTCTGAGGCAAACCTGCAAACACACCCTCTTGCGTGGTGGTGATGACGCTGGTTTTGCCGTGCATCAACTCTTGTGCACGAACAATCTTGCCGCCAAACGCTGCGCCAATGCTTTGATGGCCCAAGCACACACCCAGAATGGGCAACTTGCCCGCAAAGTGCTGAATTGCCGCCACTGAAATCCCCGCCTCGGCAGGGGAGCACGGGCCAGGTGAAATCACCAAGCGGTCGGGCTGGCGTGCGGCGATGCCTTCGAGGGTGATTTCGTCGTTGCGAAACACCTCGACCTCCGCCCCCAACTCGCCAAAGTACTGCACGATGTTGAAAGTGAAGCTGTCGTAGTTGTCCACCATGAGGAGTTTGAGCTTCTTCATTCCAAACCCTCCTCAACCAGCTCGCTGGCACGCAACAACGCGCGCGCCTTGTGCTCGGTTTCTCTCCACTCCAACTCGGGCACCGAGTCAGCCACCACCCCTGCGGCGGCTTGCACATAGAGCGTGTCGTTTTTGATGATGCCGGTGCGAATGGCAATCGCCACGTCCATGTCGCCCGCAAAGCTGAGGTAGCCACATGCGCCGCCGTACAGGCCGCGCTTGGTGGGTTCGAGCTGGTCAATCAACTCCATCGCATGCACCTTGGGAGCGCCGGTCAGCGTGCCCGCGGGGAACGTGGCTTTGAGCACATCCATACTGGTGAGCGGTTTGCCATCTGGTCCGTCCAACAACAAGCCTTCGACGTTGCTCACGATATGCATCACATGGCTGTAACGCTCCACCACAAACGCCTCAGTCACTTTGACACTGCCGGTTTTGGCAATGCGGCCGATGTCGTTACGGGCGAGGTCAATCAACATGACGTGCTCTGCGCGCTCTTTGGGGTCGTTGATCAGCTCGATCTCTGCCGCCTTGTCCGCCTCAGGCGTCGCGCCGCGTGGACGGGTGCCCGCCAGCGGCCGAATGGTGATCTTTTGACCCTCAGGCGTGGACTCTTGGCGCACCAAAATCTCGGGCGAAGCACCCACCACGTGGGCGTCGCCGAGGTTGTAGTAATACATATACGGACTGGGGTTCAACGAACGCAGCGCACGGTACAACGACAGCGGGCTGGCCGTGAACTTCTTGTGGATGCGTTGGCCCACTTGCACTTGCATGAAGTCGCCCGCAGCTATCAGCTCTTTGGCGCGTAACACGGCGGCCAAATAGTCGTCTTTCGCAAAGCTGCGCTCAGCGGGGTGGCTGGCACAAGGGGTGATCGCGGGTGCTTGTGCCGGCGCTTTCAGACGCTGCTTCAACTCCGCCAAACGCGCTTGCGCTTTGGCATAGGCATCGGGCTGCGCAGGGTCGGCGTACACGATGAGCGAGAGCTTGCCCGACAGGTTATCAATCACCGCCAACTCTTCGGTTTGCAGCAGCAAGATGTCGGGCATGCCCAAGTCGTCCGGTGGGCACGAGTGGATCAATTTCTTTTCGATGTGGCGCACCGTGTCGTAGCCAAAGTAGCCCGCCAAGCCACCGCAAAAACGCGGCAACCCTTCTCGCAAAGCCACCTTGAAACGCTTTTGGTAGTCACCCACAAAGTCGAGTGGGTTACCGACGTGGGTTTCGACCACCACACCATCTGTCACCACCTCGGTCTTGGCACCAGTTTTGGGATCATCGCCAAAACCACTCGCGCGTAACAGCGTACGCGCAGGCAACCCAATGAAACTGTAGCGCCCAAAGCGTTCGCCCCCCACCACAGACTCCAGCAAAAAACTGCGCTCGCCCTTGTGCTCCACATGCGCCAACTTCAGGTACAGCGACAGCGGTGTTTCAAGGTCGGCAAAAGCCTCAGCCACCAACGGGATGCGGTTATAGCCCTCTAGGGCCAATTGTTTGAATTCGGTTTCAGTCATCGTGAGCCTCCACAGCTCTGCCCCATCAGTCTTGGGGCGTTCATTCGGACAAGTGCTGAGCAGCAACAGTGCATCAGCGCGGGCACGGCCTTAGCGACACAAGGCGCGGTGCTTTAAACGAGCGCAGAACATGGCGTACGCCAGGGCCAGGCTCCCCGGTCGTGACAACCTGTGACAGTGCTGCGGTGAATGAACATGGGACTCAGTTTAACAAAGGCTCAGGCGACACCCGCCAACGCTTGCTGGATCTCGGTCAAGACGTCCACATGGGCATCGGCGTCCACGCCGTCCACCGACTCGCCGTGGTTGTAGCCATACCGCACCAACACCACGGGGCAGCCCGCCGCACGTGCCGCCTGGGCATCGTTGCTGGAGTCCCCCACCATCAAGGTGTGCGCGGGCAACGTGCCCAACGCCTCGCAGGTTTTGAACAATGGCAATGGGTCTGGCTTTTTACGCTCAAAGCTGTCGCCCCCAAACACGTGGGCAAAGAAACCCTCCAAACCCTTGGCATGCAACAAGGGCTTGGCAAACGACAGCGGTTTGTTGGTCAAACAGGCGAGGCGCAAGCCCGCATCGCGCAACTGCTGCAAACCCTCAATCACACCGGGGTACACCACGGCAAACTCACCATTGATCGTGAGGTAGTGATGCTGGTAACGCAGCCAAGCGGGTTCATACAAAGCATCCACGCTTCGGACATCGCAGACATTGGCAAGGCCCTTCACCTCTGGCAACGCAAGCTGGTGCGCCAACACCGAACGGATCAAATGTTCCGAGCCTTTGCCCACCATGCGCCCCACCAAAGCGCGGGTAACGTGCGGCAAATCCAAGTCGGCAAGGGTGCGGTTGAGAGCCACCTCAAAGTCACCCAAGGTGTCGATCATCGTGCCGTCCAGATCGACGATGGCGGCTTGCAGTTCAGAGTGGCGAAAAGACATAAATGGCATGTAACGCGGTCAACGCAACGTATTTTTAGATAGTGCAGTTTATCGCCCTAAAACTCATCAAAATACAAGCTCCGTCTTGACACGATCTGCCCCATTTGCGCCGTTTGACATGCACACCAAGATCCTTCGTTACGCGCTCGGTTCGACCCTCTGCTGGCTGCTGTGGCTCTTCGGTTCGACGACCGCTTTTGCAGCGTCTTACGAGCTCCGCGTCTATTCGGATGACATCCCCCATGCACAGGATTCCGAAATCGAGCTAATCATGAGCGTCTCACAGCCAAAGCCCAGCCTCACAGGACCCAATGGCAGGGTGTTGCAAACGCTGGTCGAATACGGGTACGGGCTGGGAAACGGGTGGGCGATCGGGCTAGAGCTCCCGACCTCGCACCTACAAGGTCGCACAAAAGTAGAAGGGCTCAAAGCGGAGGTGCAGTACGTGGCTCCGCACAGCCAAGATCATGGTTGGTACTGGGGCGTTCGTGGCGACATCGGCTACACATCGACACCCTACGAAACGCAAGGCGGCAACAGCATGGGCATCAACCCGATCTTGGGCTACCGATGGTCAACATGGCACGCCACAGTGAACCCGTCTGTGGAGATTGCGTTGAGCGGGCCAAACACCCGAACGCAATTTCAACCCTCGGCAAAGATCGCAAATGCGTTGAACAGCACGACCCAATTGGGGCTGGAGTATTTCAGCAGTTGGGGGGCTTTGTCTGCCGTGCTTGCGCAACGCCAGCGCGATGAATCGCTCTACTTGGTCTGGGACGAAAAACTAGCCGCCAGCCGCTTGAACCTCGGCTTGGGCAAGCCCATTCATCCTGCGGGTGGCAGCGTCGACCGGTGGATCCTCAAAGTGGGCGTGAACTTTGATTTGGACTGATGACGTTCATTCGATCGCTTTCACCATGTCCTCAACCACCTTCTTGGCGTCTCCAAACACCATCATGGTCTTGTCCATGTAGAACAATTCATTGTCTAAGCCCGCGTACCCCGACGCCATCGAGCGCTTGTTCACAATCACCGTCTTGGCCTTGTACGCCTCCAGAATCGGCATCCCGTAGATCGAACTGCCCTTCTCCAACGCAGCCGGGTTCACCACATCGTTGGCACCCAAAATAATCGCCACATCCGCTTGCGCAAACTCGCCGTTGATGTCTTCCATCTCAAACACTTGGTCGTACGGCACCTCCGCCTCCGCTAGCAACACATTCATGTGCCCAGGCATACGCCCCGCCACTGGGTGAATCGCGTACTTCACGCTGATCCCCTTGTGCATCAACTTCTCCGCCAATTCGTTCACCGCATGCTGCGCACGCGCCACCGCTAGACCGTAACCAGGCACGATCACCACCGTCTCTGCATTGGCCAAGATGTACGCCGCATCATCGGCACTGCCGCTCTTGACGGGGCGTTGCTCTTGCGCGCCGGCCACTACCGTGACGGGCTCCGCACCAAAGCCGCCCAAGATCACGCTGAAGAACGACCGGTTCATCGCCTTGCACATGATGTAGCTCAAAATCGCGCCCGAGCTACCCACCAAGCTGCCCGCAATGATCAACATGCTGTTGTTCAAGCTAAACCCGATGCCCGCTGCCGCCCAACCCGAATAGCTGTTGAGCATGGACACCACCACCGGCATGTCTGCGCCCCCAATCGGGATGATGATCAGCACACCCATGACAAACGCCAAGGCCAGCATCGCAAAGAAGGCTGTCCAGTCTTCGGTCATCACAAATAGCAAACCCAGCCCCAGCGTGGCCAAGCCCAACGCGAGGTTGAGCATGTGCTGGCCCGCAAAACTCACCGGCGTGCCTTGGAACAAACGGAACTTGTATTTGCCCGAGAGCTTGCCAAACGCAATCACCGAACCACTGAAGGTGACCGCACCAATCGCTGCCCCCAAGAACAACTCCAAACGGTTACCCGCAGGGATAGGGACGCCCTGCGCCGCAATGCCAAACGCCCAAGGCTCAGCCACCGCCGCCACGCCGATGAACACCGCCGCCAAACCAATCATGCTGTGCATGAACGCCACCAGCTCCGGCATCTTGGTCATCTCCACGCGCTGCGCCATCACCGTGCCGGCTCCGCCTCCCACCACCAAGCCCAGTAACACCCAGCTCATGCCCATCCCCGAACCCGACAACTTCACGATCAACGCCGCCGTCGTCACCACCGCTATCGTCATCCCCGTCATCCCAAACACGTTGCCGCGAATCGAACTGGTCGGGTGGCTCAAACCCTTCAAGGCCTGAATAAAACAAATACTCGCCACCAAATACATCAAGGTGACCAAATTCATCGACACAAAATCCATGCTCATGACTGGCCCCCTGTCACTGCCGTTTTAGCCGGCTTGTCTTTTTTCCTGAACATCTCCAACATGCGCTTGGTGACCATAAAGCCACCAAACACATTGACCGCCGCCAGCGCCACCGCCAGCACGCCCATGGTCTTGCCGAGCGTGGTCTCGGTCATCGCCGCGGCCAGCATGGCCCCCACGATGACGATCGCCGAGATGGCATTGGTCACCGCCATCAGCGGCGTGTGCAAGGCCGGCGTGACCGTCCACACCACGTGGTACCCCACGTAGATGGCCAACACAAAAATAATCAAATTCACGAGGGTGGGGGAGACTGCATCCATGTTTTTATTCCTCGTTTATTTCTTCACAACCGCACCGTCGCGGGTGACCAAGCACGCCGCCACGATGTCGTCTTCGAGATCAATGTGCAACGCGCCGTCTTTGTTGACGATCAGCTTCAAAAAGTCCAGCACGTTGCGGGCATACAGCGCGCTCGCGTCCGCCGCGACAAGCGCGGGCAAGTTGGTCTCGCCCACAATCGTCACACCGTGTTTGACCACCGTCTGGCCCGCCTCGGTCAGCGGGCAGTTGCCGCCCACGCCGTCGGCCCCTTTGCCCGCCGCGATGTCGATGATCACCGCGCCCGGCTTCATCGCCTTGACCATGTCCTCGCTCACCAGCACCGGCGCTGCGCGCCCCGGGATCAGCGCCGTCGTGATGACGATGTCGGCTTGCGCCACGCGCTTGGCAACCTCCACCTTTTGGCGGTCCAACCAGCTTTGCGGCATGGGGCGGGCGTAGCCCCCCACGCCTTCGGCCGCGTCTTTTTCTTCTTGACTCTCAAACGGCACGTCGATGAACTTCGCGCCCAATGATTCGACTTGTTCTTTAACGCTCGGGCGCACATCGGTGGCTTCAATCACTGAGCCCAAACGCTTGGCTGTGGCGATGGCTTGCAAGCCCGCCACGCCCACGCCCAAGATCACCACCCGCGCGGCTTTGACCGTACCGGCCGCCGTCATCAGCATGGGGAAGAAACGTTGGTATTTGTCTGCGGCCAGCATGACCGCTTTGTAGCCCGCGATGTTGGCTTGGCTCGAAAGCACGTCCATGCTCTGGGCTCGGGTGGTGCGGGGTGCTGCCTCTAAGGCAAAACCTGTCGCGCCCGCATCCGCCAGGCGTTGCAGGCCTTGTGCATGGAAGGGCTCGAGCATGCCGACCACGGTGCTGCCAGACTTGATATGGGCCGCCTCGGCAGCCTCGGGTGCGCGCACCTTGAGCACCAAATCACAACCCCACGCCGCCGCCGCGTCGACCACCTCAGCGCCTACGGCCGCATACGCAGCATCGGGGACGCTGGCTCGAACACCTGCCCCCGCTTGCACGCGCACGGTATGGCCTTGCGACATTAGCTTTTTAGCCGTATCGGGCGTGACGGCCACGCGGGTCTCACCCGTCGTGGTTTCGGCGGGAACACC
>CAIODK010000267.1 GCA_903856995.1 uncultured Burkholderiales bacterium | reverse complement strand
GCATGCTCAACGAAATGGCGTTGGCACGTCGCGCCATGCGCATCACCGAATTGGCCGATCTGATGGGGGAAACCAAGCCCCGTATCCATCGGCATTTGGCCACCCTGAAAGAAATGGGCATGGTTGAGCAAGAACATGCCACCGAGCGTTATCGGCTGGGCTGGCGTTTGTTTCAGCTGGGCGAAGCTGCTGGGGCGCAATTTGATTTGCGTTACCGCGCTGAGCCTTATCTGGTCAAACTGCGCGATGAGTTGCGACAAACCGCCGTGCTGGCCATTCCTATCAATGACCAGCGGGGTGAATCGCTTGATGTGGTGTGCCTGCAAGACGACGCACACGTGGGCTTCATGTCCATGATCGACTCGATCATGAAAACAGCGGATCAGCATTTGAAGCGTTTGAATCAAAGACAACGTGAAACCGTACCCGCCAGTGAGCTAGTCGTGGGCGTTCAATGTGGCGGCAGCGATGCTTTCTCTGGTGTGACGGCCAACCCTGCTGTGGGTTATTGCACCGACTTGTTGGTGCGCGCAGGTGCGAGTGTGATGTTCTCGGAAGTGACTGAGGTGCGTGACGGCATTGACCAGCTCACCGCACGTGCCAGTACCCCCGAGGTGGCGCAAGCCATGATTCGGGAGATGGCTTGGTATGACGCCTACCTTGCCCGTGGGCGCGCCGATCGCAGCGCCAACACGACGCCTGGCAATAAAAAAGGGGGCTTGTCGAACATTGTCGAAAAGGCGATGGGCTCCATCGTCAAGTCGGGCTCTGCGCCGATTTCTGGTGTTCTGTCTCCCGGCGAAAAGCTCAGGCAAAAGGGCTTGATTTACGCAGCCACACCCGCAAGCGATTTCATCTGCGGTACCTTGCAACTGGCGGCGGGCATGAATTTGCACGTGTTCACCACTGGACGCGGGACGCCTTATGGTTTGGCAGAAGTCCCCGTCATCAAAGTGGCGACACGGACCGATTTGGCGCTGCGCTGGCACGACTTGATGGACATCAATGCGGGCACGATTGCCGATGGCACAAAGACAATTGAAGACGTAGGTACGGAGCTGTTTGAGTTGATGCTCGATGTGGCCAGCGGTCGCAAAAAAACATGGGCTGAACACTGGAAGTTGCACAACGCGTTGGTGTTGTTCAACCCCGCACCCGTGACCTGATTCAAAACAAGGAAAAGACATGAGACAAGCCAGTTCAGTTTTCACACGTCGATATTTGTTCGGCGCTTTGGGTGGTTTGTTGAGCTCCCTCTGCTTGGGCGCGCTCGCACAAACTTGGCCGAGTGGGCCTATCAAAATCATCGTGCCTTACCCGCCGGGTGGGTCGTCGGACATCATTGCGCGAGCCATTAGCCAGCCGTTGTCGGAGGCGCTCAAACAAACCGTGGTGGTCGAGAACCGTCCCGGCGCGAATGGCAACCTAGGAGCCGATGTGGTCGCGAAATCCAAGCCGGATGGCTTGACGTTGCTGTTGTGCGACACCGGTGCTTTGGCCATCAGCCCCTCGGTGTATACCAAGCTCGCGTTTGATCCGTCCACAGACTTGCGTGGTGTGAGCATGTTGGCGTACTCGCCCCACATGCTGGTGGTGCATCCATCGGTGCCAGCCAACAACTTGCAAGAGTTGGTGGCTTTGTCCAAGAAAATACCGATCAACTTTGCGGTAACCGCCATGGGCAGCGCACCACATTTGGCCGGTGTGGCAGTGCAACGCGCCAGCGGCGCAGAGTGGGTTTACATCCCCTACAAGGGGGGTGTGCAAGCCGTGACCGACACCATGGCCGGTCAAACGCAAGTGGTGATGAACGGCATGTTGGCCACCTTTCCGCATGTGCAAAGTGGCAAGCTCAAAGTATTGGGTATTTCCAAAGGCACGCGTATGCCTTTGGTGGGTCATATCCCAACACTGGCGGAGCAGGGGCTGACGGGTTTTGAGTCAGGCACATGGCAGGGCGTGTTGGTGAATGCAGCCACGCCCAAACCTATCATTGACAAGCTTCATGCCGAATTGGTCAAAGTTATTCGTAGCCCCGAGATTCGGAGTCGTCTGACCGGCCAAGGGGCTGAGGTGGTGACGATGCGCCCTGATGAGCAGGATAAGTTTTTCAAACAGGAGCGTGACCGTTGGCACAAGGTGGTCGCCCAAGAGGGCATCCGCCTCGACTAAACGATCTTCACGCTGAGGTTGGGCAAGCCGTCGATGTGCATTTCAATCACATCACCGCGCACCACTGGTCCTACGTTCTCGGGCGTGCCTGAGTAGATGATGTCACCAGGGAATAGCTCAAACGCCTCAGAGAGCTTACTGATTTGCTCGGCCACGGACCAAATCATTTGATTCAAATCTGCCTTTTGTTTGACTTGGCCATTGACCTTGAGCCAAATATCACCCTGGGTGAAATGCCCGGTTTGCGCTAGCTTGTGGACTGCGCCGATGGGGGCTGATTTGTCAAAGCTCTTGCCAATTTCCCAGGGCTTCTTTTGATCGCCCATGCCGCGCTGCAAGTCGCGTCGCGTCATGTCTAGACCCAAGGTGTAGCCATAAACCAAGTCGAGCGCCTTGCTGACCGCAATATCGCGTCCGCCTTTGCCTAGGACGGCAACCAACTCTGCTTCGTAATGGTAGTTTTTGGTGAGGGAGGGGTAGGGGTGATCTGCCACCGTGCCGACCGCGACGTATTGGATCGCATCCGTTGGCTTTTGAAAAAAGAAGGGTGGTTCACGGGTGGGGTCTGAGCCCATTTCTCGTGCGTGTGCTGCATAGTTCCGGCCAATGCAATAAATGCGGCGAACGGGAAACATGTCTTCAGAGCCGACGACCGGGATGTAGATGCTGGGCACGGTGAAGGGCGTTTTGGGCTGGTTCGAGGCAAAGCCAGGTGTTGCGCAACCGACCAAGGCACCCGTTGTAACGAGTGCGGAGTTTTGAAAAAAGTGGCGACGTTTCAAAGCAGATCTCCGGTGTGTATCCGAGTGGATTTACGATAAGTGGTGTTTGGCATTCTGGGCCAAGCCGATGCCAGACGCTAGTAGGGTTTGACACCTGCGTTACTCCTCTCCATTTTTTATGCACGTTCTTTATTCTTTTCGTCGTTGCCCCTACGCCATGCGTGCGCGCCTGGCCCTGCGCGTGAGTGGGGTGACGTATGAGCACCGAGAGGTGGCACTGAAGGCCAAGCCGGAGCCGATGTTGGTGGTGTCGCCCAAAGGTACTGTCCCCGTCCTTTGCTTGTCCACGGGAGAGGTCTTGGAGCAAAGCCTCGACATCATGCGGTGGGCCTTGATGCACAACGATCCCGAACGTTGGTTGCCTTGCTCGCCAGCATCGTGGACGGTTTTCAATACCACCCTCGACCGCCTTGACGGTGAGTTCAAAGCGGACTTAGACCGATACAAATACCCGCAACGGTTCGGGCTCATTGACGGGCTGTCACACAGAACGCAGGGCGCGGTTTGGTTGATGGCACTCGACACCCAGTTGCAATCGTCCGCATTTTTGGCTGGGCCCACTTGGGGTTTGTTGGACGCCTGTGTCGCCCCGTTTGTGCGGCAGTTTGCGCGCACGGACCGTGTGTGGTTTGAGGTGCAGCCTTGGCCACATTTGGTGCAGTGGCTCGCAGCATTTGAAAACTCAGAGGCCTTCGTTGCCGTGATGCGCAAACACCCGTTGTGGGTGCCACCGCAAGTTTGAGCTTGTTGGCCTTATCCCACGGACTTTAAAAAGTCCATCACCAATTGCCATTGCAAGGGCACGTTCAGTGCGGGTGCATGTCCGCAACCCTCAATCTCTTCGGTGCGCAACAAGCCTTGCGTGCCTGGGCCGCGTCTGTGCATGGCTTGGAGTGTGTCGGTTGAAATTAAATCTGAGTTGGTGCCGCGCATCACCATGACGGGGATGTTGAGTGCGTCGTACTCGGTCCACAAGGGGTACTCCGGGACTTCGCGAAAGAACTGCTGCGTGATGTTGGGGTCGTAGTGGGGCGTCACGCGACCATCCGGCAAACGACGGGTCGAGGTTTCGGCTAGGTGCGTCCATTGCGCATCAGTTTGAAAGCCAAATGGGGCATAGGCTTGGCGGAAAAAGGCTTCCAGTTCGGGCACCGTGTCAAACGCAGGCGGGCTTCCTGCGTAGGCTTTGATGCGATCGACGGCAGTGACTGAAATTTCGGGGGCGATGTCGTTGAGGATGAGGCTGCGAATGCGGCCCTTGAAGGCAGGCAGCTCTGCTGCTGCCGCGCACACCAAGCCCAGCGCACCACCCATGGAGGTCCCAATCCAATGCGCGTGGGTGATCTGGAGGGCATCCATCAAATCCAGCGTGATGCGCGCGTAGGTGGCAAAGCTGTAGTCGTCTTTGGGCGCGTGGCTCCATTGGCTTAAGCCGCGACCAATGGTGTCTGGGCAAATCACGCGGTAGCAGGGCGCGAGTTGCTCGGCCAAGGCATCAAAGTCTCGGCCCGTGCGGGCCAAACCGTGCCACGCAATCACAACAGGCAGCGATGCATCGCCCCACGCGGTGTAGTGGATGTTGAAGCCGTGACATTGCAAATAGTGTGAACTGGGTTTCATGGTGATGCCTTTGTTGGCGTTATTTTGCCTAGTGCCGTTGATGGCTAGCTGACTTGGCATGCGCAGAAGACCGACGCTGCGCGGGAGCGTTTACGATGGGGCCATGCAATTGCAAGATATTTTGTACTCCCAAGGTTTTGGCACGCGCCGTATTTGCGCAGGTCTGATTCAACAAGGCCATGTTCAGGTCGATTTCGGCGAAGGCTTGGTCACGTGTGACGATGCGCTCGAAGATGTCGCCGTCCATGAAGGTTTGTCCTACACCGTGCAAGGCGTGCCGTGGCCTTATCACGCCAAGGCTTATGTCCTCTTGCATAAGCCAGCCGGCTACGAGTGCTCGCACAAGCCATCGGCTTGGCCTAGCCTCTACACCCTGTTGCCACACGCGTTGCGTCAACGACCGCAAAAAAGTGCGGTGCAAGGCGTGCAAGCTGTGGGTCGCTTGGACCAAGACACCACGGGCATGTTGGTCCTGACCGACGATGGCCCGCTGATTCACCGCATGAGTTCACCCCGTCACCACGTGCCCAAGGTGTACGAGGTCACGACGGACGATCCGCTCGACGACAACCAAGTGCAACGCCTGCTCGACGGCGTGGTTTTGGACGATTCCCCAAAGCCCGTCAAAGCCGCTGCATGTGTGGCCGTGGCCGAGCATCACTTGCGCTTGACGCTGACCGAAGGCAAATACCACCAAGTAAAACGCATGTTGGCTGCGGTGGGTAATAAAGTGGTCGGTTTGCACCGGTCACACATTGGGGCCATGCCTTTGCCGGCTGACTTAGCACCAGGTCAGTGGCGCTGGCTCAGCGAAGATGAGTTGAAGTTGTTAGCTACAAACGTTTAACTTGGCGGTCTTTTTGGCTCGTTTGCGCTGTGTCAAACGAAATTCGATGGAATTGAGCCTCACGCGCTTAGGGGCGAGGCCCCGCTCGTTACACTGGGTGTAGATTTTTTCGAAGGTGTTTTTTTGTGTTTTTGACTCAACGTTTGACGCTAGTTTTGGCCAGTGCGCTGGTGTTCGCAACCTCTGCCGCGCAAGCAGGTAACCCCATTTTTGTACTGAATTCATTGGACGCCAATGTCAGCGTCATTGACGCCAGTACGTGGAAGGAAACGCGCCGCATCCCCACGGGCAAAGAACCGCATCACATCTACCTCACGCCCGACGAAAAGTCGGTCATCGTGGCCAATGCGGGCAGCGACTCTCTGACGTTCATTGACCCACGTACAGCCGAAGTTCAACGCGTGGTGCATGGCACTTTAGATCCCTACCAGTTACGCTTCTCACCTGACATGAAATGGTTTGTCACGGTGGCTAACCGTTTGAACCACATTGACATTTACCGCTGGGACGGCAAAGAGTTGACGCTGGCCAAACGCATTCCTTCCAGCAAAACACCGAGCCACATTTGGATCGATACCAAGAGCACCACTGCTTACGCGAGCATGCAAGACAGCGATGAGTTGGTCGCGGTGGATTTGGCGACACAAACCTTGAAGTGGCGCGTCAAAACTGGGGCTTTGCCCGCAGACGTGTTCGGTACACCGGATGACAAACATTTGTTGCTGGGGCTCACAGGGGGTGACCATGTGGAGGTCTATGACGTCACTGGCCTGCAACCCAAACTGGTGAAAAAGATTCCAACCGGCCAAGGTGCGCACGCTTTCCGCGCCCTTGGGGATGGCCGTCATGTGTTTGTGGGCAACCGCGTGGCCAACACCATCAACAAGATCGACTACAACACGCTCGAATCGGTGGCCCAGTTCAAAGCGCCTGGTGGCCCTGACTGTATGGAAGTCTCGGCCGATGGCAAGTTGCTGATGGTGTCGTCTCGCTGGATCAAGAAGGTCAGCGTGATCGACATTGCGACCGGTCAACTCGTGCGTCAAGTGAAGGTGGGCAAATCACCCCACGGCATATGGACCTTGGACCACGCCAAGCGTTATTGACCATGATGCGTTGCTTAGTCCTCGGTTTATTGACCTCGCTGAGCATCGCAGCCCACGCTGGCGCACCTTGCAGCAAACCGCTGTACCTGACGTTTGACACCGGCCACATGGGCGTTGCGCCTTTGATCGCCGACGTGTTGAACCGACACAACGTCAAAGTCACTTTTTTCGCCGCGAATGAGCCTACCAAAGAAGGGGATGGCTCGCTGGGCGAACATTGGGCGCCTTGGTGGAAGGCGCGTGGCGCAGAAGGCCACGCCTTTGCTTCGCACACCTTTGACCATGTGTACTGGCGCTCGGATCTGCCTCGTGGCAGCTGGCAAATGCGTCCCACGGCAGGTGCAAGCAAGGGCCAAACTGAGGTGTGGACCAGCCAACGCTATTGCGACCAATTACAGCTCGCCAACACGCGTTTAGAGCAAATTACAGGGGTCAAGCCCTTGCATTTGTTCCGAGCGCCCGGCGGGAAAACATCGCCCTCGCTGTTGCATGCGGCCAAGCAGTGCGGCTTTGCGCATGTGGGGTGGGCTGATGCGGGTTTTCTTGGCGATGAACTGCCCAGCGACAAATACCCCAACGCCCAGCTGCAGCAACGCGCTTTGAGCAACATACATGCGGGTGATATTTTGATGGCCCATCTGGGTATTTGGTCGCGCCAAGACGCTTGGGCACCTGTGGTGTTGGAGCCCTTGATTGAAGGCCTCAAAGCCAAAGGGTTTTGTTTTGCCACGCTCAAAGAACATCCACAATTCAAAGCATGGACGCGTTAATCGATCTCTTTGAGAACACCCAAGCTGCTTTGTACGAGGGCGTGATGCAGCCCCTTGCCTTTGTATTGGGGCTCGGCAACCGCTTGGAAGACTTGTTTGATGCAACCGGTTGGTTGCTGGTCGGGTTGATCCAAATCGCCGTGATGCTCGCCGTGATTGGGCCATTGCAACGCTGGCGCCCAGTTGAGCCGTTGACGGATAAACACGCGGTGCGAACGGATGTGATCTACACCCTCATTCATCGCTTGGGTTTATTCCGTATGGTGTTGTTCTTCACGGTTGAGCCTGTGCTTGATGCGCTGATGGGTGAGTTGCGCGTGCAAGGCGTGGGAACCTTTCATCTGGAAGACCTCTGGACCGGCGTGACCGACGGACCCTTCACCAGTTTTGTGATTTACCTTGTGGTGTTTGATTTCGTCAATTACTGGCTGCACCGCGCGCAGCACCAATGGCGCTGGTGGTGGGCGCTTCATGCAGTACACCATTCTCAGCGCCAGATGACACAGTGGACAGACAACCGTAACCATCTGCTCGACGATGTGTTGCACGCCGTCATTTGGGTCCTGGTGGCACAACTCATTGGGATTGCCCCTGCACAGTTTGTGGCGTTGGTGGCGATCACGCAATTGTTTGAAAACTTCCAACACGCCAACCTGCGCGTGAGTTTTGGTACCTGGGGCGAGCGCTTGTGGGTCAGCCCACGTTTTCACCGACTGCACCATGCGATTGGTTTGGGGCACGAGACCGAGTCCAAGCAGGCCGATCAACCCGTAGTCCTCGGTGGACACAACTTCGGCGTGCTTTTACCTTGGTGGGATGTCATGTTTGGAACCGCTAATTTCGATCTGGGTTTCGAGGCCACCGGCATCCGCGATCAAGTGGAGGCAAACGTCGATTACGGCGAAGGTTTCTGGTCGCAGCAGCGATTGGGTATCAAACGTCTCATACAAGTTTTGGGATTGTCTTCCGCACGTTAAGCCACTGCGGTATGCTTTTCGCATGCGTTTGTTTTTGGATTCTTTTTGGCGCGCACTGCTTTATTGTTTGATGCCGCGTGTGATCGTCCTCTCCCTGTTGCCATTGGCCATGTTGCTGGTGTTGTCAGTGAGCTGGGGCTATTTCTATTGGTCGCCGACCCAAGACTGGGTGCGCGAGATGCTCGCTTCTTGGCAAGTGCTGCAAAGCATGATGGATTGGCTACAAGACAAGGGCGCGGCGGAGCTGCAAGCCGTGATGGTTCCGTTGGTGGTGATTTTTGCCATCACGCCGGTGTTGGTAGTCGCTTCATTGTTGGCAGTGTCATTGATGATGACGCCTGCCTTGGTGGACTTGGTGGTGCAGCGTCGCTTCTCGCATTTGGCACTCAAGCGTGGAGGCACATCGGTCACCAGCTTGGTTTGGACGGTGACTTCCACACTCGCCGCGATGGTGGCCATGGTGATTTCATTGCCGCTTTGGGCTGTGCCGCCGTTGATGTTTATTCTGCCGCCCCTCATCTGGGGTTGGCTCAGCTATCGGGTGATGGTGTACGACGCATTGGTCACGCACGCCAGCCGTGAGGAGCGTTTGGCCATCGGGCGTCAACACAGAGGTTGGCTGCTCTTGGTGGGCGTCTTGACTGGCTACTTGGGTGCCTTACCCAGTTTGGTGTGGGCCTCTGGCGCTTTGTTTGCCTCTGCATTTTTGGTCTTAATTCCCTTGGCGATTTGGATTTACGCTTTGGTGTTTGCTTTCACCTCATTGTGGTTCACGCATTACAGCTTGGCCGCGCTGGAAGCCCTGAGGGCCGAAACGGGCACTGTGGTGATGGGCGCCTCGGTGCCAATTCCCGCGTTAGCATCAGCAGATGAGCAACACATCCTCCCCCCAAACGTCTGACCTCAGGCCTGAGTTCGGCCTCATCATCGTCGGTGACGAAATCCTCTCTGGCAAACGCGCCGATAAGCACATGCCCAAACTCATTGAGCTTTTGAGCGCACGTGGTTTGTCCCTCGATTGGGCAGATTACGTGGGGGATTCGCCAGAACGCATCACGCGCACACTCGCCCGAGCGTTTGAAAGTAACAGCATTGTTTTTTCATGTGGCGGCATCGGTGCCACGCCAGACGACCACACGCGTCAATGTGCGGGCAAGGCCCTGGGCGTTGACATTGTGTTGCACGATGAAGCTGAAGCCTTGATCCGCGAGCGCATGCAAGACACCGCGAAAGAGCAGGGCGTGCCGTATGAGCCAGACCGCCACGACAACGTGCATCGCCTCAACATGGGGGTGTTCCCCGTGGGCTCGCGCATCATCCCCAACCCGTACAACAAGATTCCAGGGTTCACCTGCCAGGGTACCGGTGGCGGCGCGGTGCACTTTGTACCTGGCTTTCCCGTGATGGCGTGGCCCATGATGGCGTGGGTGCTCGACACGCATTACCCGCATTTGTTTCAGCACGAGGCGTGGGTTGAAAAATCCATCGTCATCTTCGGCTCGATGGAGGCCACGCTCACGCCCCTCATGGAGGCGCTGGAGCGCGATCATCCGGGGGTCAAGGTGTTCAGTCTGCCAAGCGTGGATCACCCAGAGCATGGCCGTCACATTGAGCTGGGGGTCAAAGGCGCGCCTGAAAAAGTAGCGCATGCCTATCCTGATATGTTGGAAGGCCTTAAGCCCTTCCATTTAAAGTTTGGCCCTGAATTGGTGCGAACTTAATATCAACCCTATTTGGTGCGAAAATGCACCAAATAAGTGCAGTCAAAATTTCTTCATTTGCTCTTCAGAATAGAGTTCTAGGTACATTTTGTGCCAATCTCGGTGCAAAATACTCGCCTTAGAGGTGAACTTGATGACGGTTCTTGTGAGGCCTACGCTGGCACAGAAACTGCATCCTCAAACCTTGAGATACTTTTTTAACGCAACCTACCCTAGCAGGAGAACTTGATGGCCAAGACCGTCGCAGACGTAATCAAAATGGTGAAAGACAATGAAGTTAAATTCATTGATTTCCGTTTCACCGATACCCGTGGCAAATGGCAGCACATCACTGCGCCCGTGTCACAGTTTGACGAGAGCAAGTTCGAAGAAGGTCAAGCGTTTGACGGTTCTTCTATCGCAGGCTGGAAAGGCATTGAAGCCTCTGACATGTTGTTGATGCCAGATCCAAACAGCGCATTGATCGACCCCTTCTTCGAAGAAGTGACTTTGGTTTTGATCTGCGACGTGATCGAGCCAACAGACGGCAAGGCCTACGAGCGTGACCCACGTTCGATCGCCAAGCGCGCTGAAACTTTTCTCAAGCAATCTGGCGTGGGCGACACTGCTTACTTCGGTCCAGAGCCTGAATTCTTCTTGTTTGACGAAGTGCGTTGGAGCACTGAGCCGAACAACACGTTCTACGCCATCAACGATTACGAAGGCCCATGGAACAGCGGCGAAAAAATCGAAGGCGGCAACCGTGGTCACCGTCCTCGCGTCAAAGGTGGCTACTTTCCAGTGCCTCCCGTCGATAGCACCCACGACATGCGCAGCGAAATGTGCTTGTTGCTCGAAGCAGTCGGCATCCCTGTCGAAGTGCACCACCACGAAGTGGCTGGCGCTGGTCAATGCGAAATCGGCACCAAGTTCTCAACTTTGGTCGAGCGCGCTGACTGGACATTGCTGCAAAAGTACGTGATCCATAACGTGGCCAACGCTTACGGCAAAACGGCGACTTTCATGCCTAAGCCTTACGCTGGCGACAACGGTTCCGGCATGCACGTTCACCAATCCATCTGGAAAGATGGCAAGAACTTGTTCGCAGGCAACGGCTACGCTGGTTTGTCTGATCTCGCTCTGTACTATATCGGCGGCATCATCAAGCACGCACGTGCTTTGAACGCGATCACCAACCCAGGCACCAACAGCTACAAGCGTTTGGTCCCTCACTTTGAAGCGCCAGTCAAATTGGCTTACTCGGCCAAAAACCGTTCTGCTTCGATCCGTATTCCTAACGTGGCCAGCGACAAAGGTCGCCGTGTGGAAGCTCGTTTCCCTGATCCATTGTGCAACCCATACCTCGGCTTCGCAGCTTTGTTGATGGCTGGTTTGGACGGTATCGAGAACAAGATTCACCCAGGTGAAGCAGCGACCAAAGATTTGTACCACCTCCCACCCGAGGAAGACAAGTTGGTGCCAACCGTATGTTCAAGCTTGGACCAAGCTTTGGATGCTTTGGATGCAGACCGCGCCTTCTTGACCAAAGGTGGCGTGTTCACAGACTCGTGGATCGACGCTTACATCGAATTGAAGATGCAAGAAGTGACCCGCAGCCGTATGGAAGTATCTCCTGTCGAATACGACATGTACTACTCGCTGTAAGTCGTTGCGACGTCAAGTGCAATAAAAAGGACGGCGCAGGCCGTCCTTTTTTGTTTTAAGTCACATTTTTATGCCCCACTTTTTGTCTCCTCACAGTTTGTGTCGCTTCATGCGTGATGTCGCACTGGCAAGCCTTTGTTGGGTGTCGATGCCGGGCTGGGCGAATGACCCCCAACCTATCTACCGTTGCGGCAATGCCTACACCAACCAACCGAATGCCACGCAAAATTGCAAACTTGTAAGCAATACAGCGCAACGCGTGATCGTGATTGAGGGTACGCGCGTGCAAGGTTCGCAAGTCACGTCACCCAGTGCCAAAGTCGACAGCGTCGATCAGCGCCAACGCGACCTGCAGGCCCAAGCGGTGTTGCAAGCGGAATTGCAGCGAGCCCAGAGGCGCCAAGCTGATTTACAGATCGAGTGGCGCAATGGTGAGCCCGAGCGACGTGCCGATGAGTTTCGTCAACCCCAAAAATACCAAGACCGTATGGTCCAGTTGCGCGATGCACTGCAGCGCGTCGAGGCGGATGTGGCAGGTTTACAGCGTGAACTCTCTCGCTTGCCTGTGATCGCATCAACCGGAGTCAAACCATGACGTCTGTGCAAGTTGCTCAAAATCAACCCAGCTACGCCCCCGCCTTTGACTTGCTAGCGACCTTGGTCGCCGTGGTGCGAACCGATGGTGTGGTGGTGTTTGCAAATGCGGCACTTGAAGACGTGATGGGTGTGTCGCGTCGCAACATTGAAGGCTCCCTGCTGGCTGGTTATTTCACCGAATCACAGGCGCTGGAGAGCGCGCTTCAAGGCGCACACACCAACGCTTTTGCTGCGATGCGCTACGACGCCTACTTGCGCCGCCCTCTGCAAGAGCCCTTGCCTGTACACGTCATCGTGGCGCCTACTGACGTTGTTGGTGAGGTGCTGGTGGAGTTGCTGCCGCTCGAGCAACAAAACCGACAAGACCGCGAAGAGCGCTTGAAGGACCAAGCCCAAGCCAACAAGGAGCTGATTCGCAACTTGGCCCATGAAATCAAGAATCCGTTGGGGGGCATCCGAGGGGCAGCACAGTTGCTGCAAATGGAGGTCGAGAGCAAAGACCTCATTGAGTACACCCAAGTCATCATCCATGAAGCGGACCGCTTGCAGTTGCTGGTGGACCGTTTGCTAGCCCCGCACCGCCGCCCGCATGTGGTGGGTGATGTGAACATCCACGAGGTGTGTGAGCGGGTGCGAAGCCTGATCTTGGCTGAGTTCCCCAAAGGCCTGCGGATGGTGCGCGACTATGACACCTCCATTCCCGAGCTTCGTGGCGACCGTGAGCAACTCATTCAAGCGGTGCTCAACATCGTGCACAACGCAGCCCAAGCGTTGGCGGATAGGGTGGTTGATGGCAATGCCGAGATCGTTTTACGCACCCGTATCAACCGGCAAGTGACATTAGGTAAACATCGCTATCGGTTGGCACTGGAATTGCATGTGATAGATAACGGGCCCGGTATTCCGGATGAGATCAAGGACAGGTTATTTTCCCCCTTGGTCTCTGGACGAGATGGCGGTTCTGGCTTGGGGCTGAATTTGGCACAAACATTTGTGCAGCAGCACCATGGCTTGATTGCGTGTGACAGTGTGCCGGGACGCACAGATTTCAAGATTCTGATCCCGCTACCCTGACGCCTCGTGTGGCCCCTAACTTAGAAACAGAAAGTGCCAAGATGAAATCGATTTGGATTGTGGACGACGACCAGTCAATTCGCTTTGTACTGGAAAAGGCGCTGCTGCGCGAGAACCTGCCCACACGCAGTTTCACAAGCCCACGCGAGGTGCTGCAAGCCCTCGATGCTGTGGGCGAGGATGATGGGCCGCAAATTCTGGTCAGTGACATTCGCATGCCCGGTGGCTCTGGCTTGGACTTGCTGACCAAGGTCAAAGAGCGCTTGCCTTCGCTGCCCGTCATCATCATGACAGCCTTTTCAGATTTGGACAGTGCGGTGTCGTCCTTCCAGGGCGGCGCCTTTGAATACCTGCCCAAGCCCTTTGACCTGCCCAAAGCCGTCGAGCTGATTCGTCGTGCCTTGGCTGAGAGCCAACGCGAGCAAGCCCAGAGCGAAGCACAAGAAGCCACGCCAGAGATGTTGGGCCAAGCGCCCGCCATGCAGGACGTGTTTCGTGCCATTGGCCGTTTGAGTCAAAGCAATGTGACGGTGATGATCACGGGCGAGAGTGGCTCTGGCAAAGAACTGGTGGCGCGAGCCCTGCACAAACACTCCCCCCGCGGTGATGCAGGGAGCAAAGGCCCCTTTGTGGCCATCAATACAGCGGCTATTCCTAAAGATTTGTTGGAGAGCGAGCTCTTTGGACATGAGCGTGGTGCGTTTACCGGTGCGCAAACCACACGCCGCGGTCGCTTTGAGCAGGCTGAAGGCGGCACGCTGTTTCTCGATGAGATCGGCGACATGCCCTTTGACTTACAAACGCGGTTGCTGCGCGTGTTGAGCGATGGGGCCTACTACCGCGTGGGTGGTCACAACGCCATCAAAGCCAATGTACGTGTGATTGCTGCAACGCACCAAGATTTAGAAAAACGGGTCAAGGACGGCGTGTTCCGCGAAGACTTATTTCACCGCTTGAATGTGATTCGCCTGCGCTTGCCTGCTTTGCGCGAGCGCCGCGAAGACATTCCCACCTTGACGCGCCACTTTTTGCAGCAGAGTGCACAACAACTGGGCGGGGAGGCTAAAAGGATCTCCGAAGCCGCGCAAATGGTGCTCAATCAATTTTCGTTTCCGGGCAACGTGCGTCAGCTCGAAAACATTTGCCACTGGCTCACTGTGATGGCGCCTGCGCAAGTGATTGATCCCAAAGACTTGCCACCCGAGGTGATGCTGTCGGGCGACGCGTTGGCCGCACTCAGTCACACAGGACAAGACACCTCAGGGGTTGTTGCGCCGGCAACACCAGACCATAGCCACGCGGCGTCCGTACATCCTTCTCTTGGCGAGGCCAACGTCACGGGACCCGTGGTGCTCAACATGCCTGGCGCTGATTGGGAGCAGGGGCTAGAAGCCGAGGCCATGAGCTTACTCGTGGCGGGACGTACGGATGTGTGGGAGGTGTTGGTCAACCGATTTGAGGCGCGCTTGATTCAAACGGCACTGGTCAACACGCGCGGCCGACGCATAGAGGCGGCTCAGAAGCTGGGCATTGGTCGCAACACCATCACCCGCAAGATTCAAGAATTGGGCTTGGACGACTGAGAGGCTCTAGCCCAAAGTCACCACCACGGGGACGTGGTCGCTGGGACGTTCGTTTTTGCGGGGTTCTTTGTCAATCACGCAGGCTTGCACGTCCGGCTTGAGTCCATCACTCACCAAGATGTGATCGATGCGCAAGCCGCGGTTGCGGCGAAAAGCAAACTCACGGTAGTCCCACCAGCTGTAGCTTTTCTCTGCCTGTTCAAACAAGCGGTAGGCATCATGCGTGCCAAGGTCAATCAAGCCCTGGAAGTGGTCACGCTCTTGCACGGTGCAGTGGATGGTGTCTTTCAAGGCCACAGGGTCCCACACATCGCGGTCGTCCACGGTGATGTTGAAGTCACCCATCAACACCAGCTTGGGGTGCTGTTTGAGTTCCTCTCGCAACCAGTTTTGCAAGGCTTCTAACCAACGCATTTTGTAAACGAACTTGTCGCTGTCAGGTGCTTGGCCATTGGGAAAGTAAGCGCCAATCACGCGCACGCCATCGACCGTGCCTGCAATCACTCGGGCCATGTCATCTTCAAAGCCGGGGATGTTTTTCACCACATCGGTGGCCTCGTTGCGCGAGAGCAGGGCCACACCGTTGTAGGTTTTTTGGCCAAAGAACGCTACTTTGTAGCCCGCAGCCTCAATGGCTGCATGCGGAAATTTGTCGTCGGTGCATTTGGTCTCTTGCAGTACCAAAGCATCGACGGGGTTGGCCGCCAGCCAGTCCAGCACTTGCGGTAAGCGCACGGTGAGTGAGTTGACGTTCCAGGTGGCAAGCAACATAAAAAATCCGTTTTAAATCAATTATTTACGATTGTATTTTGTAAACAATTGGGAAAGCTACCCGCCCAGCCACTCGAATGGAGAAGCTAGGCGGTCAATGGTTGTTTTGAGTCTTTCGAAACTCATGTCCTTCTTTTATGGAGGTAGTCATAAATAGTTAATTTTCGAATGTATATTTTTAAGCGGCATATCCATGCCACCTACGAAGCCCCGTACATCTGGTGTGTGTCTGCCTTTCAACGCTATAGAAAGCCTCTTCCTATGTCCAAAACCTTCATCATCGACGCCCTGCGCCTGCACCTTAAAGCCCGCAACATCACCTACAAAGAATTGGCTGACGCCATTGGCCTGTCAGAGGTCAGCGTCAAACGCTTGTTCACAGGGGGTGACTGCGGTTTGGAGCGCTTGGAGCAAATCTGCCAATACTTGCACCTTGAGTTTGCAGACCTCTTCAAAACCACGCCCCGTAAACGCAAACTCATCACCCGACTCAACTTGGCGCAAGAGGAAGAGTTTGCGCAAGATAAAAAACTCCTCATGGTGGCTGTGTGTGCCCTAAACCACTGGCCTGTAGCAGACATACACAAACACTTACAACTCACGCGTGGTCAAGTACAGGCGCTACTTAAGCGCCTTGATGACATGGGATTTCTGGAGGTCCAAGCCTCAGACCGCTATCGGCTATTGGTTGCCAGCAGTTTTGGATGGATCAGCAGTGGTCCCATCATGCGCATGGTTCGCAGCTTCAGTGACGACTTCTTCAACGATGGATTTGATGGTGACGGCGAGATTCTCAGAATTATGAATATGCGCGTATCACGCAAGGCACAAGAACAGCTCAAGGCAAGGCTGGAGCAAATTGCCTTGGAATATGAAGACCAAGCCCGTGCGGACTCACACCTACCGTTGGAAGACAGGCCCCCGTTGTCAGTGTGCATTGCAGTGCGTACTTGGGTACCCAAATTCATGAGTGATTTGTACAGGCTAGAGGCAAGCCCAAAACAAGCCATGAAAGGTAAAGCAGACAAAAAAGCTCCCGCAAAGCCCGTCAAAAAGTTGATCAAAACCTCGACAAAGTCCGAGTAAAAGAGTGGGGCTTTACCCCCTAAAACAGCAAAAGTATCTTTAGAAGGTGTTTAAAACATCATGTGGTGATACTTTTCATTTTTTTGGCTAAAAACACCTCATGTTCGTTTGCAAATTGCGATAAAGGTAATCACAATCCAGCCACATTTTAAAAACACGACACATGCTGGCTATTCATCGATATCTTCACTTTACTGACAACTTGGTCATTGCTAACTGCATCAATGTAGTGAGCGATGGTGCTTTAGCCGGTGCCATTAACAAAATATTTGGGATCGCGGCTGCGGGTGAGGCTGTGCCTTACTTGAGTTATGCGTTGGCAGTGAGGAATTTTGAATATGCCGCCAATGAAGAATCTTTTAGGAGCGTGGCATGAAAAAATTTATTCAAAGTTTCGTATCTGTTTACTTGGCGTTGATTGCAATTGCTGCCGCTGCGCAAACATCCACAGAGCCCGCAAAAACATTGTCTCGTTACGAGCGTGAGCACGGTGGAAACGGTGGGGTATTTCGACGAGATCCAAATATTTGGGTGTACACAACACAGGTGGCTCGTGACACAGGTATGCCCATGGAGTGGGCCAGTGATGAACTCAAGGGCGTAGTGGCTGCTGCATTTAGACGTGAACCTGAAGGTGCAGAACAAGACTGCGGCTGGGGTGGCAACAAAAACGCATGCAGCCCAGTGATGAACTGTGTGTTGGAGTTGTACTTTGATCGCACTGTACAAAAACTGCCTTGGCGCGAAGGGTCTCCGGTCGTGGATTTCAATGTTGATCGCGCAACTTCAGCCGATCACGGTGGATTTATGGGCACTGACCGCGTGACGAAAGTACCAAGTCGAAGACCGAATATTTTCTATTCTCGTACCCCGTTCACCGACCCTGAAACAGGAAAAGACTTGTATTGGAAATCTGCGGGTGCCGCACACGGAACTGGGCGTTTACAAACCATGGCCTATGACCGAGAGATTCATGGCCGTTACAGCTATCTCAAGCTAGATCACGGTTGTGGAGGTCACCCATTTTCCCAAGGGCAAACACTGCAATTGAGCTTGATTGACAAAATGACACTCAAGGTAGAAAAAGTTTTGTATGAAATTTATTTGCCAGCTGGTTGGAGCGAGCGTGCAGGTGTGGTGGTCAAACAAGACCGTGAGCAAGAACACAACTTTTACAAGGGCGTGTGGGAGGGTATGCCCAAAGGAGATAAGCCATGAGCGATTTGAATTTATCAAGCGTCAGTGGCAAGGCTGTTCTGGCGGCAACTTTTTCACGCGGTGCCTATGACAGCAAAACGCCTTTCGTCCCACCAGCAGGATTTGAACTTTTAGAGGTCAAGCTAGCTAACCCGCAATCCCCTGACTTCGCAGCAAGTGCGTATGTAAACCCTAAAACGGGTGAGTTAGTGGTGGCGTATCGAGGGAGTGACTCAACTGCTGACTTAAGCACCGCACTCAAAGGTGCGGCCAACGGTACTTGGAGTGGGCAGTTCACCGATGCGGCTGCGTACATGAAGCAGGCGCAAGGGATGGCCGCAAAGGTGGTTAAAGATTATGGCGATGCAGAAGATATCAGTCTTTCTGAACGCCCATCCATCACCACACTAACCACAGGTCACAGCCTAGGCGGTATGTTGGCTCAAGTGGTTGCCAAGATGTATGGCGTTGAAGTGCAAGTGCAAGATGCCCCCGGTGCGGCACGCTTGATTGATACACCGCAATTCAAACAAGCTGCACTAGAAAACGGACAGCCCGAGAGCGGTTACGACATCACTGGCAAAGTTCAAAACGTCACCACATCGAACATTGCCAAGCTGGGTGAGCAATTTCAAGAAACACAGATTGTCGCCATTCCTGCATTGGGGCAAATGGGCGGCTTGGATGCGTTGGCAACAGTGGGTGCATTTTTAGCAAATCCAGTCGCGGGACTTGCTACGGGCGAAGCATTGCTAACTGTGGCCGAACACAGCTCAGTAAAAATTGAAGATGCTTTGCATATGCTGGCAGGCATCAAGAGTCAAGTTGCCGATGCAGGTGTGTTGTCCTTGCAGCCCATGTATCTAGATCGTGATGGTAAGCCGGTGGCTTATGCACCCGCTAATCAAGGAGACTCGTCAAATAATCCATCACAAATACAAGCGTTAGTCGATAAGAGCGGCAAGGTTGTCGCATTCTTTGATCGTGAAGTTGTTGATGGCGAAATGCAACCTGTGGCGGTGGTTGTAGATAGCGGTAATCGCATTCATTTAACACACGCACAAGACGGAAGCTCGCCACAAGTCATCGAAACGAATATCAGTGGTGAGCGCCGTGTTGTTTCGCAAACTGAGTTGCTGACGTCTTTACAAGATGCGCGGGGCACACCAGAGAACACTATTTATAGTGCCGACGCTGTTAACGGCATGGACTTGCAAAGCGATCAATTTCATAAAGCCCAAGAAAACACGCAACAAAGCGAAACTGATAAATCTAACGCCGCCACACAACAAGTGGTCGATGCGTTTAATAACCCCAAAGTGCCCACCGACAAAGGCATCCAAGTAGCAGATGCCAGTAGCGCTTTGCCTGATACATCTGCACACACAAGCACCAACACGCTCAACAATTACCTAGACGGTCAAGGTGGCACGCTAAGCACAGCACAACAAACCGCACTAGCAACACAGATCGACAAACTGGGTCTAGGTGGAGAAGG
>CAIODK010000266.1 GCA_903856995.1 uncultured Burkholderiales bacterium | reverse complement strand
CGTCGCGCACAAGCCATTGCGACGGCCGCCGGCCCCTTTGGTGAATTCAACGAAGAGATGCGCCGTCAGGCCGATCAGCTGGCCGTGGTGTCACGCTTCATCTTCAGTCGCGACAACACCTTACAAACACGTGGTGGCGAAGCCGCCCACTAGACAGATGCCGCACGCACGCTTTCATCCTTTTCTGCGCTGGCTGATCTTCCTCGTTGTGGCCTGGCTTGGTTTGCAACTTTTTTTCTTGGCGCGTATTGCTTTGATGGTGCGCGTGGCACCTGAGTCGACAGCCTTTGAACGGTCAGAGGGCTGGCGTATCGCCACCACCAAAGACCGCTTGCGTTGGCGGCAAGACTGGGTGCCTTACTCACAAATATCTAACCACCTCAAGCGCGCTGTCATCGTGTCTGAAGACGACATCTTTGCGCAACACGATGGCGTGCAATGGGACGCCATCGAAAAGGCATGGTCCAAGAACGCCAAGGCCGAGTTGTTGGCCAGTCGTACCCACAAGGGCAGCAACACCCCCAAAGTGGTAGGCGGCTCCACCATCACCCAGCAGTTGGCGAAGAACCTTTTTTTATCGGGCGAACGCACCTTCGTGCGCAAAGGTCAAGAGTTTGTGTTGACCGTCATGCTGGAAGCCGTGTTGGACAAGCGCCGCATCCTTGAGATCTACCTCAACCACGTCGAATGGGGCGAAGGCATTTTTGGTGCTGAAGCCGCCGCGCAACATTACTTTCAAAAACCTGCGTCACAGCTCACGCCTTGGGAAGCGGGTCGCTTGGCCGTGATGTTGCCGCGCCCCAAGCATTACCAAAAGTTCCCTCAATCTGAGTACTTGTCTGGCCGGACTGAAATTATTTTGTCGCGCATGGGCAGCGCACAACTGCCTTAACAACCATGCGAATTCTTGGCATTGACCCCGGCTTGCGAACCACCGGTTTCGGCGTGGTGGAAAAGCATGGCAACCAACTGCTCTATGTGGCCAGCGGGACGATCCGGACCAACAAAGAAGACCAAGGTCATTTGGCGGCGCGTTTGAAGGTGCTATTTGATGGCATTCACGAAGTGGTAGAGCGCTACAAACCAGACACCTCAGCTGTTGAAATTGTGTTTGTCAACGTCAACCCCCAAGCCACGCTGCTGCTGGGTCAAGCGCGCGGAGCCTGCATCACCGCTTTGGCCACATGCAATTTACCCGTCGCCGAATACACCGCGCTGCAAATGAAACAAGCCGTGGCCGGTCATGGTTTGGCCAAAAAAGAACAAGTGCAAGAAATGGTGAAACGCTTGCTCAATTTGCCGGGCTTACCGGGTCCTGATGCGGCAGATGCGCTCGGCATTGCCATCACCCACGCGCATGCGGGGCAATCGATGGCGAGATTAGCAGCCGCCACCGATTTACAACGCAGCACCAGTGGCATGTACAAGGCGGGTCGTAGTCGCTGAAACCTGAGTGCCTGAGCCTGAGCTTATTGGGCAGGTAAATTCAACTCAACGACGGCGCCACCACCTCGGACATTGGTGATGGTCAAGCTTCCGCCATGTTTTTCAGCAATTGCACGTGAGATCGACAGACCCACCCCCAAGCCATCCTTCTTGGATGTAACAAACGGTTGACCCACCTTGTCTTTCAACGCCTCTAGAACCCCTGGCCCTGTATCGCGTATGTGCAACACAACACGCGCGCCCATTGATTCCAACGTGACAAATATCTTCTTTGGCTCACTGTGTGCCATGGCCTGCATGGCGTTGCGGTAGACATTCAACACAATTTGTGAAATCTCTAACCGGTCGCCAAGAATCTTGGGCGCATCCGCATCTAAATCGTACTCAAACTCGATGTGTTGTTTGCGTATTTCATGCTTCAGCAAATGCGCTACATCTTTGAGCAGCGTTTGGATATCGATCGCTTCATATTCGTTTTGCGAGGGCTGAATAAAGTCACGAATACGCTCGACTAATTTCACCGTTCGGTAGGTGCTGCTCTCGATGTCTGCGACTGATTCCAACACATCTTCGCCGTTTCCATCCTTTGCAGCCAACCGATTCTTGATCGTTTCTACGTCCATCAAAATGGCTGTCAAAGGCTGACTCAACTCATGCGCGAACGATGCCGACATCGTGCCCAACACACGTTGACGTTCGAGTTGTGCGATTTGAGCGCCCAAGCGACCACTTTCAGTTTCACGTACGCGTTGCTCGATGGCATAGGCTTCTCTTTTGGTGGCACGCTCTACAAATACGCCCACAAAAGCAAAACTACCCAACACTGAAATCAAGAGCCCACTGAACACCGTCAAGAGACTGTCGATATCTGCCACCACGACTTCTGGCTCCGTCAACCCGAGAAAAACACGCAGGATGCGTAGCAACAACGTGAATGCAGCCACCGCATAGATCGCGGATAACCATCGTCCATTACGCAAGCCATACAGAGTCGAAATGCGCCATGCCAAATGACCGATATAAGCCAATGCCCCCATGATGAACATCGTTGACCAAGTGAATCTCAAGTGCGAGTCTTGCAATACAAGGCGGAAATATTCAAAGACGCACAGCCACGCGATGATCGACAGTGCTACCCATACGGGGCTCCATGATTCATCAAGTACCCGACGCAACGCCCATGCTTGGAGGGTCAATCCCGTCCATGCCAATGTATTCGCAATAGGGTAAGACACCCAAGCCGGAAGACTCGACCTGAGCCCAAGCAACACCATCCCAAGGCCCAAAATGCCACCACCGATGCACCACCACCGAACCGTGCGGTTATCTTGCTTCGCCAACACCAGCCAAATAACAATCGGCAGAACGATGTACAGCAAACCAATGATGAGGAAAACCGTAGGGATGTGGTAGACCATCATCTCAGCGGCTCCTTCGTCTTACCAAGCCGGGGCGAGCTGTGCCAAACCGGGCGGCGCGTGACGCACGTCGTCAAACGTGACAACGTCATAGGCATCCGGTTGGCTGAGCAGTTCACGTAAGAGTTGGTTATTCATGGCATGGCCTGAGCGAAACGCCACATACGACGCCAACAAAGGTTTGCCCACCAAATACAAATCGCCCATGGCATCGAGGATTTTGTGTTTCACAAACTCATCGTCATAGCGCAAACCATCACTGTTCAAAACTTTGTAGTCATCCATCACGATGGCATTGTCTAAGCCGCCGCCTAAGGCCAAACCGTTGGCACGCATCATCTCGACGTCTCGCGTGAACCCAAAAGTACGGGCACGTGCAATGTCGCGGGTATAGATATCGGTATCCATGTCGAACACCACGCTTTGCCCTGTGGCGTCCACTGCCGGATGTCGGAAATCAATCTCGAAGCTGAGCTTGTAGCCGTGGTGTGGCTCAAGGCGCGCCCACTTCACATTGGCGCCCTCACCTTCTCGCACTTCCACCGTCTTCAAAACTCGGATGAACCGCTTGGGTGCGTTTTGCTCCACGATGCCCGCGCTTTGCAGCAAGAACACGAATGAGGAGGCAGAACCATCCAGAATCGGCACTTCTTCTGCCGTGATGTCGATGTAGAGGTTATCGATCCCAAGCCCTGCACAGGCCGACATCAAATGCTCCACAGTGAACACCTTCGCGCCCCCATTCGAAATGGTGGATGCCAAGCGCGTATCCGTCACCGCCGTCGCGCTGATGGGAATATCCACCGGCTGTGGCAAATCCACCCGACGAAAGACGATGCCCGTGTCAGGTTGCGCAGGACGTAGCGTCAGCTCCACACGCTGACCGCTGTGGAGACCAACACCCACCGCTGTGGTGAGGGATTGAAGGGTTCTTTGTTTAAGCACGGATAGATTTTAGTGAATCCCCTCTCAGTCTGCTTGCTTGCGCAAGAAGGCTGGGATTTCGTAGTCATCCATGCCACCCGATGACAAAGCATCGACCTTGGCCGCAGCCGAGGTACGGTTGCCACGCCACACTGCGGGAGAGTTCATTGATTCGTAGTTAGGTTGTGCAGCAGCCCCGACACCTAGGCCTGCAGCCAAACCGGCCAAGCCAGTCGAAGCTGCAGCCAACACACCCGCTGGGGATGCGTTGTTGGCTTGTGTCGTGGGGAAGCTCATCCCGTCCGTGCCTGTGCGCAAGACTTGCAACTGAGGTGCGGCACGGCGGCTACCAGCCAAACCGGTGGCCACCACGGTGACGCGGATTTGGTCGCCCAAGTTTTCGTCATACGCGGTTCCGTAAATCACGTGCGCATCAGGCGAGGCGAACTTGCGGATGGTGTTCATGGCTTCACGCGACTCAGACAACTTCAAGCCGCCCTTGGCTGCAGTGATCAACACCAACACGCCTTTAGCACCCGACATGTCCACGCCTTCGAGCAATGGGCAAGCCACCGCTTGTTCAGCAGCGATGCGAGCACGGTCTGGACCGTTGGCCGCAGCAGTGCCCATCATGGCTTTACCGGTTTCGCTCATCACGGTGCGTACGTCTTCAAAGTCGACGTTGACCAAGGCTTCCACGTTGATGATCTCGGCAATGCCACCGACTGAGTTTTTCAACACGTCGTTGGCAAAAGCAAAGGCTTCGTCTTGGCTGGCGTCATCGCCCAACACGTCCATCAGCTTCTCGTTCAACACCACGATGAGCGAGTCGACGTTGGCTTCGAGCTCAGCCAAGCCCACATCGGCGTTGTCCATGCGGCGCTTGCCTTCAAACTCGAATGGTTTGGTCACCACGCCCACGGTCAAGATGCCCATTTCGCGAGCCACACGTGCCACCACAGGTGCCGCACCGGTTCCTGTGCCGCCGCCCATGCCAGCGGTCACGAACAACATGTTGGTGCCTTCCAGCGCCAAACGGATGTCGTCAATGGCGGCTTCCGCAGCTTCGCGGCCGCGGTCAGGCTTGCTTCCTGCGCCCAAACCCGTTGTGCCGAGCTGAATGACTTTGTGCGCATTGCTCACGCGCAGGGCTTGTGCATCGGTGTTTGCGCAGACGAACTCGACGCCCTGAACACCCGATCGGATCATGTGCTCGACTGCGTTTCCGCCGCCACCGCCCACGCCAATGACTTTAATTTGTGTGCCTGAGTTGAATGCTTCAACTTCGATCATTTCGATGCTCATGATGTTTCTCCTATCAATCTAAAAATTTGCAGTTGCCTTGAATCTATGTGTTGCTTGTGTTGCATCGCGCTCCTTCTATGAGGGTGGCGCGGTGGCTGCGCAGGGTCGCCATCGTCGACACATGCGCGGTCGCTGCGGCGGACTGCCACGCGCGAGGTAAAGCAAGGTTTGCGGAATCATGTTTAGAAGTTCCCCACAAACCAGTCTTTGAGTCGGTCCATCAATGAATTGACTGACCCACTCTTTTGTGAAACTTTGAAACCGCGTTGACGGTCCACACCGGCCTCAGCCAGCAAGCCCATCACCGTGGCAGCGCGAGGCTGCGACACCATATCGGCCAAGGCGCTGCTGTAGTGCGGGATACCGCGACGCACAGGTTTCAAGAAAATATCTTCACCCAGCTCGACCATGCCCGGCATGACGGCGCTACCGCCAGTCAAAACAATGCCCGACGACAAGACTTCTTCGTAGCCAGAGTCACGGATCACTTGTTGCACCAGCGAGAAAATCTCTTCCACGCGCGGTTCAATCACGCCAGCCAAAGCTTGACGACTCAACATGCGTGGTGCGCGGTCACCCAACCCCGGTACTTCGACTTGGACGTCTGGATCAGCCAGCAATTGCTTGGCATAGCCTGATTCAATCTTGATTTCTTCCGCATCTTTGGTGGGCGTGCGCAACGCCATGGCGATGTCGCTGGTGATCAAGTCACCGGCAATTGGAATGACAGCGGTATGGCGGATCGCACCGTTGGTGAAGATGGCCACGTCTGTGGTGCCTGCACCGATGTCCACCAAGGCCACGCCGAGTTCACGTTCGTCGTCGGTCAACACCGACATGCTGGAGGCCAAAGGGTTGAGCATCAAGCGGTCCACATCCAAACCGCAGCGACGAACGCACTTGATGATGTTCTCTGCGGCACTTTGCGCGCCTGTGACGATGTGCACCTTGGCTTCCAAGCGGATACCACTCATCCCAATTGGTTCGCGTACATCTTGGCCATCAATCACAAACTCTTGCGGTTGTACAAGCAACAAGCGTTGGTCGGTTGAGATGTTGATGGCCTTGGCTGTCTCGACCACACGGGCCACATCGGCAGCCGTGACTTCTTTGTCTTTCACCGCCACCATGCCGGTTGAGTTGATGCCACGTATGTGGCTGCCGGTGATGCCCGTGTACACGCGTGTGATCTTGCAGTCCGCCATCAACTCAGCTTCTTTCAATGCCTGTTGAATGCTTTGCACCGTGGCGTCGATGTTGACCACCACGCCACGCTTCAAGCCATTGCTAGGGGCCACGCCGAGGCCTGCGAGCTTGAGCTCACCACCAGGCAACACTTCGGCCACGACTACCATGACCTTGGCTGTACCAATGTCTAAGCCGACCACCAAATCTTTGTACTCTTTTGCCATAACAGCCTCGTTCTTTCTCTTCTTCTACTCGTTAGTGCTTGGCAGGCACGTCTTGCGTGCTCACACCCCGCACCCGAATCGCGTAACCGTTTTCATGTCGCAAATCAGCCGATTCCATGGCTGTCACTTTGCGGCCTAATTTGTTTGTCACTTGTGCCAAAGTCTTGGACACGCGTTGCACGCGAGTCATCACGTCATCCACACTGCCACGACCCAACTCAACCACAGCGCCATGCGCCAACTTGGCACGCCAACTACCGCGGTCCGTTAAGGCCAGACTTTCAAGCGCCAAAGTTAATTCTTTGAACACGGGCTCAAGCGCCAAATACATCGCCAGCACTTGCTGCGATTGACTGTCTGGACCACTCAATCGGGGCAACTTGTCGTCATCCAATTCGCCCGCATTGGCCTCAAACACTTCCCCGTAGCTGTTGACCATCCTCGACTCACCATCGCTGCCCCAATACGCCACGGGCTTGTGCTCTTGCAAGGTCACGCGCAATCGGTTAGGGAACTCACGTTGCACCGACGCCAATCGAACCCAAGGCACGCCTTCGAACGCACTGCGCACACGACCCAAATCTGCGGTGAAGAAATTTCCCGTGAATTTGGTCACCACATTGGCTCGCAAGGTCACTTCGTTGTTATGTTCCACATCACCGAGCACGGTGATGCCCCTCAGCGCAAACGCTGGCAACTGCACCAAGGCCCACAAGCCCACCACCATCGCACCCACGACCAAGCCCACGAACATGAGCGATGCCGCCATATGCATGAGTTTGACGTCGAGCGGCGCCGCCACCGAGGTATTCACCTCGGGACGTGGTCGCATGTGGGTGTAGCGCGTGGTCATACGGCTTTGGGACCTCCGGGATGATCGAGCGTGGCGCTTTCAAGCAAGGTCAAGCACAGGTCTTCGTAACTGATACCTGCTGCCCGGGCCGACATGGGCACCAGCGAATGGCTGGTCATCCCAGGCGATGTGTTCATCTCTAGCAAAAACGGTTTGCGATCCGTTGCGCGCAACATGATGTCTGCACGACCCCATCCACGACAACCCAAAGCGCGGTAAGCCGCCACGACCAAACGTTGAATTTCTTTTTCTTCTGCTTCTGGCAAACCACTTGGGCAGTGGTACTTCACGTCGTCAGTGAAGTACTTGTGGTTGTAGTCATAGGCGCCATCGGGCGCTGCAATTCGAACCACTGGCAAAGCTCGTGCATTCGGGCCGTTGCCCAAAATTGGGCACGTCAGTTCTTCACCGGTGATGAACTCTTCACACAACAAATCTGGATCGTACTGGGTGGCCAATGCAACTGCGGTTGCAATGCCAGTTGCTTCTGTCACTTTGGTCATGCCAATCGAAGACCCTTCGCGAGGCGGCTTCACAATCAATGGCAATCCCAGCTTGGCAGGAATGGCATGGATGTTGTCTGTGGTTTGATCTTCAGGCGACAACCAGACGTAGCTAGGTGTCGACAAACCCACGGCGCTCCAGACGCGCTTGGTCATCACTTTGTCCATGGCCATGGCTGAGGCCATCACGCCCGAGCCTGTGTAGGGAATGCCCAGCAACTCCAAAGCACCTTGCACAGAACCATCTTCACCGTAGCGGCCATGCAGCGCGATAAAGGCATGCGTGTAGCCTTCGCGTTTGAGTTCGTCCAAACTGCGCTCGGCAGGATCAAACGCCGTGGCTTGCACACCTTTGCTTTGCAAGGCTTTGCGCACACCGCCACCGGACATTATCGACACATCACGCTCAGCAGATAGGCCACCCATCAGCACGGCGACTTTGGCGGTTGAAAGATTGAAGGCTGTCATGTCTTTGCTCATACGTTGTGTTGACCCAAGTCCAACACTTGGTTTGGTACCTGACCAATTGAACCGGCGCCCATGCACATCACCACATCGCCGTCTTGGGCGTTGTCGGCAATCACTTGGGCCATTTTTTCAATATCGTCCACAAACACCAAGGCTTCGTGGCCCGCTAAGCGCATGGCACGCGACAAGGCTCGGCCATCCGCGGCAGGAATCGGGGTTTCACCGGCGGCGTAAATTTCTGATAACCACAACACATCTGCACGGCCCATGACTTCGACGAAGTCCTCAAAGCAATCGCGCGTGCGCGTGTAACGGTGTGGCTGGAAGGCCAACACCAAACGACGACCCGGGAAGGCCCCACGCGCAGCCGCCAAGGTTGCCGCCACTTCCACAGGGTGATGGCCGTAATCTTCGATGAGGGTGAATTGCCCCCCATTTTTGGCAGCGACTTCGCCGTGACGTTGGAAACGACGGCCCACGCCTTTGAATTCAGTCAAAGCTTTTTGCAAGGCCGCATCCGGCACGTTCAGCTCGACCGCGATCGCAATCGCGGCCAAGGCATTCAGTACGTTGTGCTCACCCGCCAAATTGAGCGTGATGTCGATATCTGGCAAGGTCACCCCGTTGCGGCGCTGCACCGTGAAGCACATGCGGCCGTTGTCAGCGCGCACATTCACCGCCCGCACTTGGGCATCTTCATTGAAACCGTAGCTGGTGATGGGGCGTGACACTTCGGACAAGATGCTGCGCACCGCGGCATCGTCGGTACACAAAATCGCTGCGCCATAAAACGGCATGCGGTGCAAGAACTCGATGAACGCCGCCTTCAACTTGTTGAAGTCATGGCCATAGGTGTCCATGTGGTCGGCATCGATGTTGGTCACCACCGCCATCACAGGCAAGAGGTTCAAGAACGAGGCATCCGACTCATCGGCTTCTACAACGATGTAGTCGCCCGAACCCAGCTTGGCGTTAGCGCCTGCGCTGGTGAGCTTGCCGCCGATCACAAAAGTAGGGTCCATGCCGGCTTCGGCCAACACGCTGGCCACCAAACTGGTGGTGGTGGTTTTCCCGTGTGTCCCTGCAATGGCGATGCCGGTTTTGAGACGCATCAGCTCGGCCAACATCACCGCACGGGGGACGACGGGAATGAGTTTGGCGTGTGCCGCCACCACTTCAGGGTTATCCGCCTGCACGGCGGTGGATGTCACCACCGCATCGGCGCCCACAATGTTGCTCTCGCTGTGCCCCACATGTGTGGTGATGCCCAAGCTTTGCAGACGCTTCAACGCAGCACTGTCTGACAAGTCTGAGCCAGAGATGACATAACCCAAGTTCAACAGAACCTCAGCAATGCCGCTCATGCCTGCACCGCCGATACCGACGAAATGAATGTGACGAATGGCGTGTTTCATTTTTTATCTCCCTGCGCTGCCAGCTGCTCGCAAGCGGCGACGACTTTGCTCACCGCTTCAACTTGACGCACGGCATAAGCCTTTTCTGCACAAGTTAATAAGCTGCGACGTGTCATGAACTGCAAACGGTCAGCCAAGTCTTGGGGCTTCAATTCAGTTTGTGAAATCAACCAACCGCCGCCTGCATCGACGACGAAGCGCGCGTTGGTGGTTTGGTGGTCATCCACCGCGTGTGGGAACGGCACGTAGATTGCAGCGACACCTACGGCGGCCAGCTCGGTCACCGTACTGGCGCCCGCTCGGGCGATGACGAGGTCTGCGTCTGCGAAGGCTTGTGCGGTGTCATCAATGAAGGGGGTCAGTTCAGCTTGCACGCCGACTTCTGCATACGCTGCACGTAGCGCGTCAATTTGTTTGGCGCCGCTTTGATGGGTCACCATCGGACGTTGGTCTTGGGGGATTTTGGCCAGGGCTTGCGGCACCACGGTGTTGAGTGCTTGCGCACCCAAGCTGCCCCCCACCACCAACACACGCAATGGGCCAGTACGGTCGGCAAAACGTTGCGCGGGTTCGGGCTGTTTCACAAAGCCATTGCGCATGGGGTTACCCACCCACTCGGCCTTGCGCAACACATGGGGGAAGGCACTGAACACGCGATCAGCCACACCACTCAACACTTGATTGGCCATGCCTGCCACTGAGTTTTGCTCATGCAAGACCAATGGCTTGCCGCACAGCACAGCCATCATGCCGGCTGGGAAGGTGATGTAGCCACCGAGCCCCACCACCACATCGGGTTTGACACGACGCATCACGCACAGACTTTGCCAAAACGCGCGGAGTAATTTGAAAGGCAACAACGCCAAGGTTTTGAACCCTTTGCCGCGCACGCCACCGAACTGAACCGTCTCATAGGTAAAGCCACGTGGCGGTACCAACAGGCTTTCCATACTTGGCTCAGGCGCGCCCAACCAATGCACGTCCCAGCCCTGGACGCGCAACTGCTCGGCCACAGCCAAGCCAGGGAAGATGTGGCCGCCAGTGCCACCTGCCAGGATGAGTGCGGTGCGGTGGGTCGTGCTCATAGACGACCTCCGTGCATGACAACACGATTCTCAAAGTCCACGCGCAATACCACCGCAATGG
>CAIODK010000265.1 GCA_903856995.1 uncultured Burkholderiales bacterium | reverse complement strand
GCCTTGACCTTCGAGGTGCTCGCTGTCACCAGTGGTGTGGTGATTGGCATTGACAACTTGCATATTGCCCGCATTGCCCGATTAGCAGGCGCACCCAAAGTCGAGTGTGCGGGTGTCGATCTGATGCACAAACTGGGCGACGTGGTGCGGGCCGGTGATGTGCTCTATCGGGTGCATGCCGAGTTTCATGCGGACCTAGACTTCGCCCGCCAATTCAGCAACAAGTTCAGCGGCTACACCATTGGTGACGCGAAAAACCTGCCGCATGTTTTTGTGGAGTTCTGATGCCATATTCCTGCTTGCTTTATTTTGAAGATGAGACCCAATTCGCTTTGCAGCTCGCCCATGAGGCGGGGTTGACGCCTGAACGCATCGACAGGCATCGCTTCCCAGACGGCGAGCTCAAGCTGCGCTTGCCACCTCATTTGCCTAGCCACGTTGTGCTGCTACGCAGCTTGGTCGACCCAAATGAAAAACTGGTGGAACTCTTGCTGGCCGCACGCACAGCGCGGCAACTAGGCGCCCAGAAATTAATCTTGGTCGCCCCCTACTTAGCCTACATGCGACAGGACATCGCGTTTCAACCCGGCGAGGCGGTGAGCCAGCGCGTGGTGGGGCAATTGCTAGCCTCCTTGTTTGACACCGTGATCACGGTCGACCCCCATTTGCATCGCATCAACACGCTCGACACAGTCATACCCGGCACCCAAACTGTCACCCTCAGTGCTGCACCGTTGCTGGGCGATTTGATTGCACAACGCCACGTGAACCCATTCCTGATTGGGCCTGACAGCGAATCAGCCCAATGGGTTGCGGCTGCCGCACAGCATCATGGGTTTGACTATGCCGTCTGTCAGAAGGTGCGGCATGGCGATCAATCGGTGGACATCGTCCTGCCGGCGATCGATGTCACGGGGCGTGCGGTGGTTGTGTTGGATGACATCGCCAGCAGCGGCAGAACCTTAGCGCGTGCGGCCCAGTTGCTACTTGCCGCAGGGGCCACTTGCGTGGATGTGGCTGTCACGCACGCCTTGTTCAGAGGCGATGCTTTGCAGGTCATTCAAGACGCGGGTGTTTCTCTAATTTTGAGCACAAACTCTATTTTTCATACGACAAACGCCATCAGTGTTTCCCCTTTGATCTCGAAAAAATTAATACGGCGGATTCAAAACCGAGAATCAATATGCCATCTTGAGACGAGTCAAACAGATGTTTATAGAGATTGGCCGTCTCAGTGATCTGTTTTTGAGGTTGCTTTCCCATCTTCAATTACCTTTTCATTTCAATAAATGTATGTGAAAAGATGGAAAATTGACAGCCAAAGACGCTGTCGAATTGACAATGGTCAACAAGTGGTGATTTTTGATGGGTCGCTAAACCCACGCGACGCACCCTTATAATTGCCACTTTGACATGGTGGGGTGTTGGCCCCCGTCAAGCCCGGCACTGTTTGAACAGTTCTGGGCTTTTCTTTTTAAACGGGAGCTGACTTCGATGAGCAGCAAAAAAACAATTACTTCAGATGACACGCAAGACCGCGTGATCAAGAAGTACCCCAATCGCCGCTTGTATGACACCGCGTCATCCAGTTATGTGGCCTTGGCAGATATCAAACAACTGGTGATGAGCCATGCCGCCTTTCGGGTGGTGGATGCCAAGTCGGGTGAGGATTTGACGCGCAGCATTTTGTTGCAAATCATCTTGGAGCACGAGGCGGAGGGTTCGCCCATGCTGACTGAGCAGGTGTTGGCCAACATCATTCGTTTTTACGGCCACGCCATGCAGGGTTTCATGGGCTCTTATTTAGAAAAGAATGTGCAAACGTTCATGGACAACGTGCCACAGTTGCCCGTCGTGCCGAGCTTGGTAAACAGCTATGCTGAACAATTGCAAATACAAACCGAACAAATGATGGATGTGATGGGACTGAAACGTAAATGACAGTAGTAACCGCTCCTAAAGTCGGCTTCGTGAGCTTGGGTTGTCCCAAGGCGTTGACCGACTCAGAATTGATCTTGACGCAACTCAGCGCCGAGGGCTATCAAACTTCTAAAACTTTTGAAGGCGCTGACTTGGTCATCGTCAATACGTGCGGCTTTATTGATGACGCCGTGAAAGAAAGTTTGGACACCATTGGCGAGGCGTTGGCTGCCAACGGCAAGGTCATCGTCACGGGTTGTTTGGGCGCGCGTGAGGCGGAGGGAGGCACAAATTTGGTGCGTCAAATGCACCCCAGTGTGTTGGCCGTCACAGGCCCCCATGCGACGCAAGAGGTGATGGATGCCGTGCACGCGCATTTGCCTAAGCCGCATGACCCGTTCATTGATTTGGTTCCGAATAGCTTTGGCGTAGCGGGCATCAAGCTCACGCCCAAGCACTACGCATATTTGAAAATCAGCGAAGGCTGTAACCACCGTTGTACGTTTTGCATCATTCCGTCGATGCGTGGTGATTTGGTGAGCCGTCCGATTGGGGATGTGCTGAAAGAGGCGCGCGCTTTGTTTGAAGGCGGTGTGAAAGAACTGTTGGTGATCAGCCAAGACACGTCAGCGTATGGCGTGGATGTGAAGTACATCACCGGTTTCTTTGATGGCCAGCCGATCAAGACGCGCACCTTGGAGTTGGCGCAAGCCTTGGCTAAGTTGGCCGAAACCTACGGTGCGTGGGTGCGTTTGCACTATGTGTATCCCTACCCCAGCGTGGACGACATCATTCCCTTGATGGCCACGGGCCATGTGTTGCCGTATTTGGATGTGCCGTTCCAGCACAGCCATCCTGATGTGTTGAAGCGCATGAAGCGCCCAGCCAGCGGTGAGAAGAACTTAGAGCGGATTGCCCGTTGGCGCGAGTTGTGCCCTCAGATCGTGATTCGCAGCACGTTCATCGCCGGTTTCCCCGGTGAGACTGAAGAAGAGTTTGAGCATTTGCTCAATTTCGTGCGTGAAGCCGAGATCGACCGTGCCGGTTGTTTTGCCTACAGCCCTGTGAACGGTGCTGTTGCGAATGACATTCCGGGCATGTTGCCGCAAGAGGTGCGTGAGGCGCGTCAAGCGCGCTTTATGGAGGTGGCCGAAGAGGTGTCGATTGCCAAGCTCAAGCGCCGCATCGGCTCTACCATTCAAGTGCTGGTGGATTCAGCGCCTGCAGGTGGCCGCAAAGGTGGTGTGGGCCGTAGCTATGCTGATGCGCCAGAGATTGACGGCGTGGTCAAGTTGTTGCCGCCTGAAAAAATCAGCAAGGTATTGAAAGTGGGCGAATTTACCCGCGCCAAAGTGGTGGCGACAGATGGTCATGACCTTGTCGCATTACCGATTTAAACTCACAAAAACAAAAGCCACCGATAAGGTGGCTTTCATTTAACTTATATTGGTGCCCAGGACTGGACTCGAACCAGCACGATGTTACTCGCTAGTACCTGAAACTAGTGCGTCTACCAATTCCGCCACCTGGGCATCTCAGGAAAGAGAGCATTGTATCAAGAATTCTGCACATACCAGTGGCTTACTGGAAGAGTTTGAAGGAACCGTTTCGGGTCACCGCGACGGACATGGATTTGTGCAACGAGATGATGGTTCGCCAGACATCTTTTTGCCGCCGAACGAAATGCGCGCTGTGCTGCACCGCGACCGTGTCAAAGCACGCGTGGTGCGTTTGGATCGCAAGGGCCGTCCAGAGGGGCGCGTGGTTGAAATATTAGAGCGCTCCAAGCAGCCGATCATCGGCCGTTTGCTGCAAGAAAGTGGCGTTTGGATCGTCGCGCCTGAAGACAAGCGCTACGGCCAAGATGTGCTGATTAACAAAGGCGCGACGGCCAAGGCGATGGTGGGCCAAGTGGTGGTGGTTGAGTTGACCGAGCCACCGAGTCTGTATGGCCAGCCTGTAGGCCGCATCAAAGAAGTGTTGGGTGAGGTGGATGATCCCGGCATGGAGATCGAGATTGCCGTGCGCAAATACGGTGTGCCTTATGAGTTTTCTGACGCGTGCTTGGGGATGGCGCGGGGCTTGCCAGACAAGGTGCGAGCCCAAGATAAAAAAGACCGCATTGATTTGACGGATGTGCCGTTGGTCACGATTGACGGTGAAGATGCACGCGACTTTGATGACGCGGTGTATTGCGAGCCGGCCAAAGTAGGCAAGGGCAAAGGCTGGCGTTTGCTGGTGGCGATTGCCGATGTGAGCAACTATGTGGAGACAGGTAGCGCGATTGATGTGGATGCGTACGAGCGTGCCACGAGCGTCTACTTCCCGCGCCGTGTGATCCCGATGTTGCCCGAAAAGCTCTCGAACGGTTTGTGTTCATTGAACCCGGATGTCGAACGTTTGTGCATGGTCTGCGACATGCTGATCACAGCCGGCGGTGATATTGAAGCCTATCAGTTTTACCCCGCTGTGATGTTCAGTCACGCACGCTTCACCTACACCGAGGTGGCGGCGATTTTGTCCAACACGCGTGGGCCAGAAGCTGCCAAGCGCAAAGCGCGCATTGACGATTTGATGAACTTGCACGATGTGTACGGCGCGTTGCTCAAAGCGCGTAGCGTGCGCGGTGCGGTGGATTTTGAAACCACCGAAACGCAAATTGTGTGTGATGACAGCGGTCGGATTGAGAAGATCGTGCCGCGCGTTCGTAACGATGCCCACAAGCTGATTGAAGAGGCGATGTTGGCTGCCAACGTGTGTAGCGCAGACTTTATTTTGCAAAGCAAGCACCCGGGCTTGTTCCGTGTGCACGAAGGCCCAACGATCGAGAAAATTGGTGTGTTGCGCGGCTACCTCAAGGCGACGGGCGTCGCCATGAGTGTGAGCGACAAGCCAAAGCCCGCTGAATTTCAGGCGATTGCGCATGCGACCAAAGAGCGTCCAGATGCGCAGCAAATCCATTCGATGTTGCTGCGCTCGATGCAGCAAGCGGTTTACACGCCTGACAACAATGGACACTTCGGTTTGGCGTTTGAGGCGTATACCCACTTCACCAGCCCGATTCGTCGCTACCCCGACTTGTTGGTGCACCGTGTGATCAAGGCCATCTTGCTCAAGCGCAAATACCAGTTGCCAGCGTTGCCCACACCGGGTGAGGCGCATGCCAAATTGGCGCGTCGCTTGGCCTCGCGTGTGCGTGAGCCAGAGGACAAGTTGGCTCAAAGAATTAAACCCACGCTTGACCAACAAGCCTGGGAAGCTGCCGGCTTGCATTGCAGTGCGAATGAGCGTCGCGCTGATGAGGCCAGCCGCGATGTGGAGGCGTGGCTCAAGTGCAAGTTCATGCGCGAGCATTTGGGCGAGGAGTACAGCGGCGTCGTGACGTCCGCCACAGGCTTTGGCTTGTTCATCACCTTGGACGCGATGTATGTGGAGGGGTTGGTCCACATCACCGAGTTGGGCGGGGAGTATTTCCGCTTTGATGAGATGCGCCAAGAGTTGCGCGGTGAACGCACGGGCATTCGCTATGGGATTGGTTCGCGTGTGCGCATTCAGGTGAGTCGCGTGGACTTGGATGGCCGCAAGATTGACTTCCGTTTGGTTCGCGAGGCCGATGAGTTGCTGCCACGCGGTGGTGCGGATGCCAATGCTTCGCCCGTCCATAAATTTAAAACGGCTGTGAAAAAAGCGTTCTCCACAGTAGGGGACAAAGCCAGTCGTGGTGAAGGCAAGCCCACGGGCGGTGCCGCGCGTAAGACGGGTGACAAAAAAGGCGGGGCAAAGGGCGGGGCAAAAAGCCGCCGCTCCCGCAAGTAACGCGCTGGGTGGTTTTAGCGCACCGAGGCGGCTAGCGCAGCCGCATCGAGTGCGGGCCCCTCGCAAGGCCACGTGTCTGCCACTTGGCCATGCGTGAACACGGCTTGGCAGGTGGCTTCAAAGGCGTTTGCGCCCGCTGCAAGGTGCGCACCCACCAAGCCCGCCAGCACATCGCCTGTGCCGGCCGTTGCTAACAAGGCGTTGCCTGAGGCATTGATGACGGGGGTGTGGTTTGGGCTTGCGATCACGCTGCCCGAGCCTTTTAAAACCACGATGGCTTGGTATTGCTGGGCCAATTGATCGGCGGCTTGTAGGCGGCGGCGTTGAATGTCTTCGGCGCTGCATCCCAGCAGCCGTGCTGCTTCTAGCGGATGGGGTGTGAGCACGGTGGTCTTGCCACGAGTGCTGCGCTTTTTCAGCAGTGTTTGCAGCGAGGTGTCGCGGGCAATTGAGTTCAAAGCATCTGCATCGAGCACCAAGGTTTTGGATGCGGACAGCGCATGCGCCAGCAGGGGGTGAATGAGGCTCCCGCCACCGCAACCGCAGACGACGGTGGCCGTCTCCAGTGGGAGGCCCAGGGGGTCGCGCACCATCAAGGCCGGATGCGTGGCTGTGACCGCTTGTCTGGCACCTTCATCCAGTAAGGCGGCAAACACGCGGCCTGCGCCCCCGTGCAAGGCGCCTAGGCACGCCAGTACGGCAGCGCCGGCCATGCCCGGTGCGCCACCGATGACGATGACATCGCCATGGCTGCCTTTGTGGCTGCTGTGCGCGCGAGCGATTGGCTCGCGCTGGTTCTGTTGGAGCCAAGCTGTGGGGGTTGCATCGTGTGCGACGCCTAAGCTGTTGAACCAGACTTGCCCAGCGGCATCCCGACCTTGGGCGGTGAATAGGCCAGGCTTGAGCGTCAGCAGACTGAGCGTGTGGCGCTGGCCATGGTCATTGCTATTGCTATTGCTATTGCTATTGCTATGCGTGGGCTGCGACAGCCATTCACCGCTGTCTGCCAAGAGGCCGGTGGGCACGTCGACACACAAGACGGCTGCGGTGCTGTGCTGCATGGTGTCTAGCCATTGCGCCATCAGGCCTTCGGGCGGGCGTTGGGCGCCGATGCCGAGGAGGGCGTCGATGGCGAGGTCGAAATGGGAGGGGGTGTCGGGTTGAAACTCAACCCCTGCGGCATTGGCCCGTTCCCAGGCGAGCTGCGCATCTGCTGGCACATGACCCGCTTGGCCAAGCCAAGTCACGATGGGATGTTTGCCCCAGGCTTGCAAATGCACGGCGGCTTCTAGGCCATCGCCGCCGTTGTTGCCAGGGCCGCAGGCGATCCATATTTTTTGTGCGTGTGGCGCAATTGCCAAGGCCAGCTGTGCCGTGGCCAACCCTGCGCGCTGCATCAGGGTGTGGGCCGGTAAGGCGGCTTGGCCTGCCAGTTCGATGGTTTGAGTTTGCGCAACGCTGTAAAGCGGCCAAGTGTTTTGGCTGTTGATGGTTTGCGTCAAACTGGGTGTTTTCATCGTTTCAGGTGTAAACGTTCAAGGCCTAAACCTTGCAAATCAATCTCGGGGCTTTTGCCGTTGATGCTGTCAGACACCACACGAGCACTGCCGCAAGCCAAAGCCCAGCCGCTGGCCCCATGGCCCAGATTGAGCCATACCCCAGAGATGCCGCTTGCGCCAATGATAGGCGGGCCATCCGGCATCATGGGGCGCGAACCTTTCCACAATTGGACGCTGTCTTGCGTACGGGCTGCGCCTGGAAACCAGTTGTCCAGCACGCGGTACAGGGTTTGGATGCTGGCGGCATGGTGGCGTGTGGTGTCGCCTCCGATTTCGGACCCGCCTGAGACGCGCACGCGATGCCCATGGCGGCTGATGGCGACTTTGTATTGTTCATCCATGACGCCGCTGCGAGGTGCATCCAAGGGTTCACGCACGGCCGCGCTGATGGTGTAGCCGTGGATGGCCGCCAGTGGAATACGCAGACCCAAGGGGCGCACCAGCTCGGCACTGCCAAGGCCGGCACAGACGACCACGGCATCAAATTTTTCGCCGAGGTCTTGCTGTTTAAGGCGAATGGTTTTAGGTTGTGCGACGGACAGGGGCTGAACCGATGCATTGAAATGAAATTTCACACCCAGGGTTTCAGCTTCGTTTTTCAGCAGCAGCGTGAATTGGCGGCAGTTGCCCACGTCGTCATCTGGGAAGTGGATGGCTTGTGCCAAGCCCGTCTCTGGGTTGAGGGCGGGTTCGATGCCGCGCGCTTCTTCAGCGCTCAAGGTTTTGAAGCTCAGACCCGCATCGCGCAAGATTTGCAAAGAGGCCTGCATGAGTCGGCTTTCGCGCTCGCTGCGTAGCAACACCATAAAGCCGCTGCTGCGCTCGTGCTCTAAATTCAGGGTGTCGGTGAGCGTGTGCATGCGACGGCTGCTGTATTCGGCCAGCCTCAACATGCTTTCACGGTTGCGCGTGAAGGTGTGGCTGTCACAGGCTTTACGCCATTGCCAGAGCCAGCGCCAATCGGCCAAGCTGGGGTTGGTGATGCGGAGCGGGGTGTCGTTTTGCCAGAGGTGTGACAGCACGTGCTTGACCATGCCAGGCTTGGCCCATGGCCCCGTATAGCCCATGGAGGCCACGCCTGCGCCAGAGAAGCTGCCTTCTTCTGCGGCAGCGCCATTGCGCTCAAAAACGCTGACTTGGTGCCCCTGTACGGCGAGTTCATAGGCGGTGGTGATGCCAATTACGCCCGCGCCAATGACCGCTACTTTCATGCGTAAATCCTTGCGGCGGAGGGGCGAATGGGGGAAGGTGGCATGTTTTGCTGTGCTAGAATCATTGGGTTTTTCCGAGGTTGAGGCTTTGTCTCAAGATCGGACAAACATCACTCGCAAACCAGCCTAATCAAGGTGTTGCCGGGAGTTTTCAAGAATGGAAACTTGCGGTGATGACGGGCTGGATTTTAGACCCAACCTTTGGAGTATTTTTATGTCAGTCACTATGCGCGAAATGCTGGAAGCCGGCGTCCACTTTGGTCACCAAACTCGCTTCTGGAACCCCAAGATGGCCCCGTTCATCTTCGGTCACCGCAACAAAATTCACATCATCAACTTGGAAAAATCGTTGCCGATGTTCCAGGATGCCATCAAGTTCGTGAAGCAGCTGTCTGCGAACCGTGGCACTG
>CAIODK010000264.1 GCA_903856995.1 uncultured Burkholderiales bacterium | reverse complement strand
GGGTTTACTTCACACCGCCCGCAAGTGCGGCGGCCGCCATCGTGCGCGCGTTGGATGCCAGCGAGAGGGAGGTGTTGGTGCAAGCCTACGGCTTTACACACAACGCGATTGCCCAAGCCTTGGTGCGCGCGCATCACCGTGGTGTGGTCGTGCGCGTGTTGTTGGACAAGAAGAGTGCGTCAACAAATGGCTATGTAATCGGCGTCTTGGCGGATGACCAGATCAACGTTCGCCAAGATGGCGTGCACGCCATCGCGCACAACAAAGTGATGGTGATTGACGAATCCGTGGTCATCACCGGTAGTTTTAACTTCACCAACTCAGCCGCCACCCGCAATGCTGAGAACTTGCTTATCCTGAAGTCCTCGGACTTAGCCCTGCGCTACAAGTCAGCATGGCGCATGCACTGGGAACACAGTCAGGATTAAGTAGTTTTGTCATATTTGCTACATTTAGTCTGCAAGCTCTAAAAGCGCTTCTTTTGATTTAGACCCCCTTGCATGCCCGTATCTTGTCTTTAGAATATCGTCCATGCTGCACTGCAACATAAATTCTGCCACCCGGCAGGGTTCAGAGCAGACGGATGTTCCTCTTAAACTTTTGGAGATATGAAATGACTTTGACCCCTGAACAAGTAATCGCCGCCAACAAAGCCAACTTGGAAACTTTGGTTGGATTGACCACCAAAGCCTTTTCTGGCGTGGAACAACTGATCGAGTTGAACTTGGCTGCTGCTAAAAGCACCTTGGCTGATTCACACAAGCAAACCAGTGCTACTTTGAGCGTTAAAGACGCACAAGAGTTGTTGGCATTGCAAGCCAGCTTGTTCCAGCCTTTGGCTGAAAAAGCTGTTGCTTACAACCGTCACCTCGTTGAAATCGCAACAGGTACAGGTTCACATTTTCAAGAGCACGTCGAATCAAAAATGGCTGAAGCTCAAAAAGCTTTCCACACCATGATGGACAACGCCACTAAAAATGCACCAGCTGGTTCTGAGTCCGCTGTTGCCGCTTTCAAAACCGCTGTGGCCGCAGGCAACAACGCTTTGGAGTCCGTGCAAAAAGCTGTCAAGCAAGCCACTGATGTTGCTGAGTCCAACTACAAAAACATGGCTGCTACAGCTGTGAACGCTGGCAAGCCTGCCGCTAAAAAGCGTTAATTTATAAGCTGGTCCAAGACCTCTTAGACGGCTCCTTCGGGAGCCGTTTTTCTTTGGGCACATGCATTTCAGTTCGGGGTCTAATACGATCTTAGGAAAACAGGAGCGCCGTTGTGGATAAAGTTGATGGGATTGTGATTGGAGCAGGGGTGGTGGGCTTGGCCGTGGCGCGCGCCTTGATTCAGTCCGCACCTGAAGCTTCACGTGAGTGGCTGGTCCTTGAGGCAGCCGGCGCGATTGGCACAGGCACCAGTTCGCGCAACAGCGAAGTGATCCACGCCGGCATTTACTACCCACAAGGCTCACTCAAAGCGCAGTTGTGCGTGCAGGGCCGTGAGATGCTTTATGCCTATGCCGCAGAGCGTGGGGTGTCACACCAGCGCTGCGGGAAATTGATTGTGGCCACACACGCCAGCCAACTGCCAGCGCTTGAGGCCATTTTGCAAAAAGCCCGAGCCAACGGTGTGCATGATTTGATGATGCTCACTGCCGAACAGGCCATGGCGATGGAGCCCGCACTCGCTTGTGTCGCTGCACTGCTTTCACCCAGCACCGGCATCGTGGACAGCCACGGGTTGATGCTCAGTTTGCAAGGTGATTTTGAAAATGCAGGGGGAATCGTGGCATTGAACGCTTGCGTTTCCTCCGCCGCTTGCGGTGCTGATGGCATTGTGTTGCGCATGGCCGATGGTTCAGAACTACTGGCACAAACGGTGGTGAATGCCGCTGGGCTGACTGCGCCGTGGTTGGCGAGCAAATTTGAAGGCTTAGCCCCGCACCATGTGCCGCAGGCTTACTTTGCCAAGGGAAATTACTTCACGTTATCTGGCAAGTCACCGTTCTCGCACTTGATTTACCCAGTGCCGGAGTCCGCTGGCTTGGGCGTGCATCTGACGCTTGACCTTGGTGGGCAGGCCAAATTTGGACCGGATGTGCAGTGGGTCGACCGCCCTGATGATTTACTGGTTTCGGCTGAGCATGAGCCTTTGTTTTACAACGCAGTCCGCAAGTATTGGCCTGCTTTAGCGGACGGCGCTTTGCAGGCTGGTTACGCAGGCATTCGCCCCAAGATATCTGGTCCGAATGAAGCGGCTGCAGATTTTTGCATCCAAGGCCCCTCGGTGCATGGCGTCAAGGGCTTGGTCAATTTGTTTGGCATTGAGTCGCCAGGGCTCACCAGTTCACTAGCGATTGGCCTAGCCGTGTTGAAGGCGCTGCAGTAAAGTGACCGGTATGAATAAACGCTTATTTCTCGGCGTTTGCATCACGCCGTTTTTGTTTGCTTGTTCGACATCGTCGCGCAAACAGTCGGCCACCGCGGCCACGTCGCCAAGCTACCCCAACAACCCCGCTAAGCGACAAGACATCGTCCTTCAAGCCATGGCCATGCTTGACCACAGCTACACCTACGGGGGCAAAAAAATGCACACAGGGTTTGATTGTTCGGGGCTAGTGAGTTTTGTCTACAAAGAGTCGGCTGGAATTTCGCTCAAGGGAAGTGCCGCGCAAATGGCGGGAGTCACCCAATCGATTGATCCGTCGTTCGCCAACCCGGGCGACTTGGTGTTTTTCAACACACTGGGCAGCTCGTTTTCACATGTGGGCATCTACATCGGCTCTGGCAAATTTATCCATGCTGCGAACGAGAAAACAGGGGTAAAGACGGAGCGCTTGAGCCATGCCTATTGGTCCAAACGGTTTGAGGGTTATCGTACGATTTTTGCCTGATCAGGCTTGGTCGCGTAGGGCGAGTGCGGTCTCTTTCACCAGCGTTGGGCCTTTGTAGATCAGTCCGGTGTAGATCTGCACCACATCGGCACCTGCTTTGATTTTCGCCACGGCGTCTGCGCCACTCAAAATGCCGCCCACCCCGATGATGGGGAAGTTGGGGCCCATCGCGGTCCGTAATTGGCGAATCACTTCATTGCTTTTCTCAAACACGGGGGCGCCTGAGAGTCCGCCAGTTTCTTCGGCGTGCGTCATGCCTTGCACCGCATCGCGGGCAATGGTGGTATTGGTGGCGATCACGCCCCATGATGGGGTGCCCTCATGTACACAGTGACGTTTCAAGGTGGCCGCAATGACGGCGATTTGGTCGCTGTCCAAATCGGGCGCAATTTTGATGAACACGGGCACTTGTTTGTTGTGCTTCAGCGCCAATTCGGCACGCCGCTTGGCGAGTGTGCCGATGAGCGCGTCCAACGCTTCATCGCTTTGCAATTCGCGGAGGTTTTTGGTGTTGGGGCTAGAGATATTCACCGTCACATAGTCGGCGTGCGGGTACACGCCGTCCAAACAAATGAGGTAGTCGTCAGCCGCATTTTCTATAGGTGTGGCTGCATTTTTTCCGATGTTCAGACCCAGCAACATGGGCGAGCCTGACTTGCTACGGAACTTTGCCAGCTTCACGTTGGCCAAGAAAGTCTCCAAGCCTTCGTTGTTAAAGCCCAAACGGTTGATGAGCGCGTTCGCCTCGGGCAAGCGGAACATGCGGGGCTTGGGGTTGCCGGACTGGCCTTTGGGTGTGACAGTACCGACCTCTACAAAACCAAAGCCCATCGCAGCCAAACCATCGATGCACTGCGCGTTTTTGTCCAAGCCTGCAGCCAACCCCACGCGGTTGGGAAACTTCAAGCCGGCCAGCGTGACCGGGTCTTTCACGCGCTCTTGGCAATAAGCCCAAGCGAGGGGGGTGTTTTGCGTGCGGGCCAACATGGCCAATGTGTGCTCATGCGCGGTTTCTGCATCCATTGCAAACAGAAAAGGGCGGGCAAATGAATAAGGTAACAACGACATGGATAATCTCAGGCTGGTCAATACAACTTGGATTTTCCCTCATGAGCACCCCACAAAACGTCGCCCCACTGACACAAGATGAATTAAAGACCTTGGTCGGTCAAGCCGCCTTGCAATACGTCGTTCCTGGCGAGGTGGTGGGCGTAGGCACGGGGTCGACCGTGAACAAGTTTATTGATGCACTGGCGACCATGAAAGACCAAATCAAAGGGGCCGTGTCTAGCTCGGTGGCCTCCACCGAGCGCTTGCAAGCCTTGGGCATCCATGTGTTTGAAGCCGCGGAGGTGGAGAGTCTGTCGGTCTATATCGACGGTGCAGACGAAATCGACCACCAAGGAAACATGGTGAAGGGCGGCGGCGCTGCTTTGACGCGTGAAAAGATTGTGGCCGCGCAATCCAAGATGTTTGTGTGCATTGCCGATGAAAGCAAACTGGTCGATGCGCTGGGGACGTTCCCCTTGCCCGTGGAAGTTATCCCCATGGCCACTGCGCGTGTGATGCGCCAATTCGCCGCGATGGGCGGCAGTGCCAAGGTGCGTTTGAAAGACGGGCAGCCTTTGGTCACCGACAACGGCCAACACATCGTCGATGTGATGGGCTTAAAGATCACCAACCCGTTGCAGTTTGAAACCGACGTCAGCCAATGGCCCGGCGTGGTGACGGTGGGCGTGTTTGCCCACCAAAAAGCGCAGGTGTGTTTGCTGGGCACGGCCACTGGCGTGAAGACATTGACGTTTTGAAAAGTCTAGGCACCTCTTATCGTGCGTTGGTACTTGGTGCCTCGGGTGCGCTGGGGCGTGCTTTTGTAGAGGCCTTGCAGGCCGATGTGGCATGCGCCGAAGTGGTCGGCC
>CAIODK010000263.1 GCA_903856995.1 uncultured Burkholderiales bacterium | reverse complement strand
CATTGGCGTATGGCCACACTCAGTTGAGCAGGTCTAACAGGGCTTGCGTGTCGCGGATGATGGGTTGCGCCAACTGCAACAACAAATGACCATCGGTGGCCTGCTGAGCCCACCGGTTCGAAGCCTCCAGCACGGGGTGCGCATGCAAATACGCCGGCACCTCGTAGGTGGGTGACTGCTGTTTAAACGCCTGCAGCATCGACAGGTAGCCTGAGAAATACAAGCTGTACATCAGCGCATTAGCCGCCTCTTGCGTCAGCTCGCGGCGACCTACCAATTGCAAAAAGAGCGCTTTGGCGGTCTCGATGGTGGGCAGCTCATTGGCATGCAGCTGGAACTCTTCGTCCAGTGCTTTGCACGCCCTGTCCCAGCGTGCTTGTGCGTCAATCGTTTGGGTCATCATTTTTAATTCTGCCTAAGCCAGCATCGTACCCTTGCATTTTTTAGCCCCACAGCGACAGGCGTATTTCGTCCTCAGTACCTCGGTCAACGGCTCATCGCTGATCAAGCCGTAGTTAAACGTCAGCTCTTCACCCGCCCACACTTGGCGACGCGTTTTGATGAAGATGCGCCCATCCACCTCATCGGGCACACAGTTCGGTCGGCAGGAGTGGTTGATCCAGCGCGACGCATTGCCGCCATACAGCCCGTCAATCACGCGCGCATCGTCGATGTGAAAGTAAAACGTGTGCTCTGGGTCGTTCGGGTCATGCGGGTGACGGCGTAGCGCCTCGGCCATCGAAATGATTTCGCCCACATACTCAATCACCGTTTCGCCCGCGGCCATACCGCACAGGGCGAACACGCCCTTGCCGTGGACGCGGGACGAGAGGACTTCGATGCGAGGGTCACTCAACCGTCACGCTCTTAGCCAGATTACGAGGTTTGTCCACATCTGTGCCGCGCGCACATGCGGTGTGATAGCTGAGCAATTGCAGCGGCACGACGTGCAGGATGGGTGAGAGCACACCGTAGTGCTCGGGCATGCGGATGACGTTGACGCCTTCACTGCTTTCTATCTTGGTGTCGCCATCGGCCAGCACATACAAAACGCCACCACGGGCGCGCACTTCTTGCATGTTGCTTTTGAGCTTTTCTAGCAAAGCGTCGTTGGGGGCAACCGTCACCACGGGCATGGCGCTGGTGACAAGTGCCAAGGGGCCGTGCTTTAACTCGCCGGCTGCATAGGCCTCGGCGTGGATGTAGGTGATTTCTTTGAGCTTCAACGCGCCTTCCTGCGCGATCGGGTAATGCGTGCCACGACCCAAGAACAGCGCGTTTTCTTTGCTGGCAAAGTCTTGCGACCACGCAATCAGCTGCGGCTCTAACGCCAGCACGGCTTGCAAGGCGGCTGGCAAGTGGCGCATGTCTTTGATGTGCTTGGCTTCTTCTTCGTCACTCAACCGGCCTTTGGTTTGCGCCAAAGCCAAAGTGAGCAAGAACAAACCGGCCAGCTGCGTGGTGAAGGCTTTGGTGGATGCCACGCCAATCTCTGTGCCCGCGCGGGTGACGTAGGCCAGCTTGCACTCGCGCACCATGGCGCTGGTGGAGACGTTGCAAATGGTGAGTGTGTTCGTCATTCCCAGGCCTTGCGCGTGGCGCAAAGCGGCCAAGGTGTCGGCCGTCTCGCCCGACTGGGTGATGGTGACCACCAAGGTGTTGGGGTTGGGCACGGATTCGCGGTAGCGGTATTCGCTGGCGATCTCGACTTGGCAAGGCACTTTGGCGATCGCCTCAATCCAATACTTGGCCACGCAGCCGCTGTAGTAGCTGGTGCCGCAGGCGAGGATAAGCACGTTGTCGATGGCTTTGAAGACGCTGTACGCGCCGTCACCAAACAACTCGGGCGTGATGCCCTCGACGCCTTCGAGCGTGTCGGCAATGGCACGCGGTTGCTCAAAGATTTCTTTTTGCATGTAGTGGCGGTAAGGGCCCAGCTCAGCCGCGCCGCTGTGCGCTTGCACGGTTTTGACGTCGCGTGTGACGGCTTTGTGGTGGCGGTCTTGCACCCAGTATTTGCCAATTTGAATGTCGACCACATCGCCCTCTTCGAGGTACAAAATTTGATCGGTCACACCGGCCAAGGCCATGGCATCGCTGGCGAGGAAAGTTTCGCTGTGCTCTTTGCCTACACCCAAGATGAGCGGTGAGCCCGCACGCGCACCAATCACGCGATGCGGTTCGTCTTTGTGGAACACCGCAATCGCGTAGGCGCCGTGTAACTGAACGATGGCGGCTTTGACGGCTTCAAACAAATCGCCGTTGTAGAGGCTGTCCACCAAGTGGGCAATGACCTCGGTGTCGGTTTGGCTCAAAAACTCATAGCCTTTGGCTTGCAGCGCGGCGCGCAACTCGTCGTGGTTTTCGATGATGCCGTTGTGCACCAAGGCCACGCGACCTGCTTTCGATTCACCCGCGCCCGCACCCGTGCCGTGGCTGAAGTGCGGGTGTGCGTTGTGCACCGCTGGCGCACCGTGCGTGGCCCAACGGGTGTGGGCAATGCCAATGCCGCCTTCGATGTGGTCGGCCTTGACTTGGTCCATCAGCTCAGACACGCGTGCTGTGCTGCGCGCACGTTGCAAGCCGCCCTGGAAGGCGCCCTGCAAGGCACTTGGCTTACCGCCCAGGCTGGCCGAATGCACCGCCACGCCGCACGAGTCGTAGCCACGGTATTCCAGCCGCTGCAAACCTTGCACGAGGATAGGAACGATGTTGCGGGTAGAGACTGCGCCGACGATGCCACACATAAAGAACACTCCTGAATTGGTTTGCCTTAATATTAGGCGCCACCAAAAGAAATTTCTTGTTTATTTACTTCTAATTTTGAACGAAAATTCCATCATCACCATAATTTGGAATTTAATTTCAATTAAATCAATTTAATGAAACAAGAATTTCTAGACCTCACCGATTTGAAGCTGCTCGACGCCCTGCAGCACGACGCCACGCTCAGCAACGTGGCCTTGGCCGAGCGCCTGAAGCTCTCGCCCCCGACCTGCCTGCGACGCGTCAAACGCCTGACGGATGAGGGCTGGATCGAGCGACAAATCGCCGTGCTCAATGCCGACAAATTAGGCACCGCACTGGGCCACGGCCTGACGGCGTTGGTGGAAGTGACGCTGGACGCGCAGGGCACCGAACACCTCGATGCGTTCGAGCAACGCGCCGTGGCCGACGACGCCGTGCAGCAATGTTGGCGCGTCTCGCCCGGGCCAGACTTTGTGTTGGTGGTGCAAGCCGCCGACATGCCCAACTATCTGGCCATCACGCAGCGCCTGCTGACGCAAGACGCGAATGTGCGTAACGTCAAAGCGTTTTTTGCCACTAAGCGTGCGAAGTTCACCAGCACTTGGCCGGTGCTGCGCGGGCCTTAAAGGCCCAACACAGCCAACGCTTGTTGAGCGGAAATAATTTTTAAGGTTGGCAACGGCTGCGCCTCTAACAAATCGTTGTCGCCGCTGATCAGGTAATGCGCTTGAGCCCGAAGTGCGGTTTCGATGAATTTGTCATCGTCTCGGTCGCGGCAGTACACAGCACATTCGCCTATGTCCACCCAATGTGCGCACGCATTCAGGTCGTGCAGCAAACGCTCACGACTTTCTAGGCTGATGTAGCGGTCAAACTTGGGGCGATATAACCGCGTTCGCAACTCATCAAACGTCGATTGCGAAAAAACCAAGCGATGCTCAGCCAATGCTTGGCGCATCAACCTAGCTGGCGCACCTTGTGATGAGAGCGCCGCGCTGATGATGATGTTGGTGTCAACGACCAGCCTAAGACTCGTCACGCAACAAGTCTTCTAACAGCTCGGGGGTCATGCCTGCTCGCTCCGATTGAGCCGCTGTATCAACCAAGGTATGTTGCAAACGGTTGGCGTAGAACTCGCGCATGGCTTCGTAATCTTGCGCCGACACCATCACGCCCACCACACGGTCTCTACGCACCACGCGCACGGGTTCGCGCTGAGCGAGGTCGATGAATTGCCCAAACTGGGTTTTGGCTTCGTTGGCGGAAAAGGTTTGCATGACCACAATATAGCACCAAACGATCGAATCGTTCGATTGGTGCTAATTTTAAGCCTTCGGTTTCTTCTCAGGCCGCTTCCAGTTGGCAATGCTCACTTGCTTACCCCGCGCCACACTAAGCGCACCCGCTTCGGTGCTCTTGGTAATCGTCGAGCCACCGCCCACGGTGCCACCTGCGCCGATGGTGACGGGGGCCACCAACACGCAGTTGCTACCCACATGCACATCAGCTTCGATGACGGTGCGGTGTTTGTTGGCGCCGTCATAGTTGGCGGTGATGCTGCCTGCGCCGAAGTTGACGCGCTCGCCCACGGTGGCGTCGCCCAGGTAGGCCAAGTGGTTGGCTTTTGCGCCCTTGGCTAGGGTGGAGTTTTTGACTTCCACAAAGTTGCCAATGTGTACCTCGGCCGCCAGTTGTGCGCCGGGGCGCAAGCGGGCGAAGGGGCCAATGAGCGAGCCCTCGCCCACCGTCACCCCGAGCTTTTCGCCGTCGATGTGGGTGAAGGGGTGAATCACTGCGCCCGCCTCAATCGTGCAGTTGGCGATCACGCAGTTGGCCCCTATCTTCACGCCTTGGCCGAGTGACACCTGGCCTTGGAAGATGCAGTTCACATCAATCTCAACGTCTTGTGCGCACGTCAAATGGCCACGCACGTCAAAGCGTGCGGGGTCGATGATGCGCACGCCATCGGCCATGAATGCATTGGCTTGGCGCAGCTGAAAGGCGCGCTCTAGCTCGGCCAATTGGGTGGGGCTGTTGACGCCGGCGACTTGCGCGGCATCGCTGATTTTGTGGGCCACCACGGGCACGCCGTCGGCGACGGCAAACTTGACCACGTCGGTCAAATAAAACTCTTGCTGCGCGTTGTGGTTGTCGAGCCGAGCCAACCAAGGCTTGAGCAACTTGGCAGGCACGGCCATGATGCCGCTGTAGACCTCGTGGATGGCGCGTTGCGCGTCGTTGGCGTCTTTGTGCTCGACGATGGCGTGCACTTGCCCACTGGGGTTGCGCACAATGCGGCCGTAACCGGTGGGGTCGGCAAAGTCGATGGTGAGCAGCGCGAGTTGCTTGCCATCGCACACATCCAGCAAGGCTTGCAAGGTGTCGACTTGCGTCAAAGGGACGTCGCCCGAGAGCACCACCACCACGCCGTCATCGGGCAGCAGCGGGACGGTTTGTTGCACTGCATGGCCGGTGCCGAGCTGCGGCATTTGACGGGCGAATTGCAAATGGTCTGCCGCATTGGCCAGGGTCAGCGCGGGCTCGACTTGTTCTGCACCATGGCCCGTGATGACGATGGTGCTGCGCGCCTGCAGGCTGCGCGCAGTGTCAATCACGTGTTGCACCAAAGCCTTACCCGCGAGTCGGTGTAGGACCTTAGGCATACTGCTCTTCATACGGGTGCCCTTGCCGGCAGCCATGATCACCACATCTAACGCTGTCATGTCATTCATCCTTATCTTGCGAAGAATTATCCGCCAAGCCTCAGTCTGTTTATGTCTGGTCGCACTGCTGGGCCTGACGGGCTGCAGCACCCTGAAAATCGTTTACAACAACAGCGACGATTTGATTTACTGGTGGCTCGACGGTTACGCCGATCTTCAAGACGGGCAAAAGCAATTCACCCGCGACACGTTGACCGATTTGCAGCATTGGCATCGCCACCAGCAACTGCCCGACTATGTGGCCTTGCTCAAACGCATGCAGGCCATGGCGCCGCACGACATCACGCCCGCGCAAGTGTGTGCGGTGACCGAGGACATGAAAACCAGCTTTATCACCCTGCTGCGTTTTGTCGAACCCGCCAACACACAGCTGGCCTCGCAGCTCAAGCCAGACCAACTGCGCAGCATCCGCAAACGGTTTGATAAAACCAACAAAGACTGGCGTGCGGACTGGCTAGACCCTGACGCCCAAGAGCGGTTGCGCTATCGCATCAAGCAAGCCACCTCGCGTTTGGAAGATTTTTATGGCCGCATCGACAAACCGCAACGCGAGGCATTGCAACAATGGCTAAGCGAGTCTGTGTTTGACCCCGCACTGAACTTCGCCGAGCGCGAGCGACGCCAAGCCGACAGCATCCAAACGTTTCAGCGTTTAGCGCAAGAAAGCAACACGCCAGCGCAAGCTCAACTGCTGATGCGTGGGTTGGTAGACCGCAGCTTCACATCACCCAACGAGCAGTTTCGTACCTACAACCGAGCGCTATGGCAAGAGAACTGCGACGGCTTTGCCAGGCTACACAACAGCACGACTGCGGCGCAGCGCCAACGCCTTGTGACGGCGTTGCGTGGCTATGAGAATGATTTCAAAATCTTGATGGCGCAAAAATAAGCGCCGCCATTTAGGTCATGGTTTAGACCATGGGCCAGACGATGCCGTTGTCGTTGAGCAGCGCATCCAGCGGCATGTCATGCGCCTCGGGCATCAGGTCCGGCAAGAAGCCATGCGTGAAGCCCAAACCCACCGTGAACGGTTTGGGCTGCAGCGTGGCCAAGGTGCGGTCATAAAACCCCCCGCCGTAGCCCAAGCGAAACCCACCTGGGGCATAGCCCACACAAGGGACAAACAGCAAAGTGGGGATCACCACCTCGGTGTCTTTGGGTTTGGGAATACCGTAGGCATCTTCCTCCATCGGACAGCCTGGATACCAAGCATGGAAGGTCATTGTTTTGTGGGCCTTGTCGACCACCGGTAACCCAATGCGCCGAGGCTGTGGCTGGTCGAGTAGCTCGCCGTCTTCTTTCCAGCGGTGCAGCACGGGCAAGGGGTCAAACTCGCCTTTGATGGGCCAGTAAGCACCAATCACTGTGTCGGGGCGATCGAACAGCCAAATGCGCATCACGCGTTGCAAAAGATCAGCCCGGGCCAGTCGGTCGGGCAGGTTCAAACGCTCTTCAATGAGCTGCTGGCGCAAAGTTTTTTTGTCCACAGATAATCAAGCCATGAAATTTCGAGTCATTGTGTCATTGTTTGCCGTCGCGCTCCTTGCGTTTGGCACCACCCTACCTAGCTTTGCAGCCCCTGCGTCCAACATCGCACAAGCCGATGCTGTCATCACGGACATGGCCCAAGCCTTCAAGCGTGGCGACCGCAAACGCCTCACCGCGCTCTTGCCGCAAGCCAAAGGCCACTTGCTCGAACCGTGGGCCGCGTATTGGGAGCTCAAGGCGCGCTTGGACGAAGCCTCGTACCAAGAAGTGCGGAACTTCTTTGGCCGCTTTCCAGCCACCTACCAAGAAGATCGCCTGCGCAACGACTGGCTCTTGCTGCTGGGCCAGCGCCGTGACTGGAGCACGCTGGCTGACGAACACCAGCACTACCGCATGCGCGACGACCGCGAGCTGCGCTGCTTCTTCTTAACCGTCGAGCTGCTCGAAAAAGGCACGCAGGCCAGCCCTGCCATTGCGGATGAAGTGCGCAAGAACTGGATGTCCATGCGCGAAGCCGACGACGGCTGCACCTTGGCCGCGGACCGCCTGTACTTCAACAAACAATTCACCGCGCTCGACATTTGGCGCAAAGCGCGTTTGATGGTCGAGCACACCCGCCCCCGCACGGCACGCAACGCCGTGCAAATCGTGGCCCCAGAAATAGCCAACCTTGTGCCCGATGCGTACAACAACGCTGAAAAGTTCTTGGCCAAGCACATCGCTGCGCCCCAAAAGGTGCGTCAAGAGTTAGTGGTCATGGCCCTCATCAAAGTGGCCAGCACCGACCCAGACAAAGCCGACAAGCTGATGCGCAGCAAGTGGCAGGCCTACCTCACCACCGAAGAGCGCCACTGGGTGTGGGGGGTGATTGGCCGTCAATCTGCCATGCGCTTGGACGATGATGCACTGACGCACTTCGCACGCGTGGCCCACGACAAAGACCTGAACGATGACATGCTGGGATGGAAAACCCGCGCGGCCCTGCGCGCTGGCAGCACCCCCAAATGGAGCATTGTGGAAACCAGCATCGCGGCCATGAGCGCCGAGACGCGCAAAGACCCCACCTGGGTTTACTGGCACGCACGTGCTTTGTTGGCGCGCAAAAAAGTCACGCCGCAAATTCAACAAGAAGCCACTGCGATGCTCGAGGGCATTGCCGGCGTGCGCGGCTTCTACGAACAACTGGCCCTCGATGAACTGGGCCGCAAAGTGACGGTACCCGTTCGCCCCGCCGCCCCCTCCGCCGAAGAAATGGACGTGGCACGCCGCAACCCCTCTCTGCAACGCGCGCTCTATGCCATTGGCATGGGCCTTCGCGCAGAAGGTGTGCGCGAATGGAACTACGCCACCAACCTCGTCAACGCCCAAGGCCAAGCTGGCCTGATGAGTGACCGCGAGCTACTGGCCGCCGCCCAACACGCCTGCGACAACCAAGTGTGGGACCGCTGCATCAACACCAGCGAACGCACACGCTTGAGCATGGACTTTGATCAACGCTTCCCCATGCCGCACAAAGATGCGGTCATTGCGCGCGCCAAAGCGATCCACCTCGACCCCGCCTATGTGTATGGGCTGATCCGCCAAGAAAGCCGCTTCATCACCGACGCCCGCTCGGGCGTAGGCGCCTCGGGCCTGATGCAAGTTATGCCAGCCACGGCTAAGTGGACGGCCAAGAAAATTGGCTTGACCCACTTCACACCCGAGCAAATCAACGACCGCGACACCAATATCGCCATCGGCACGGGCTATTTGAAATTGGTCCTCGACAGCTTTGAGGGATCCATGCCCTTGGCGGCTGGCGCCTACAACGCAGGCCCCAGCCGCTCACGCCGCTGGCGAGCTCCCAAAGATGGCTCTGGCCCCGTGCTGGAAGGCGCGATTTGGGCTGAGAACGTGCCCTTCAACGAAACCCGCGACTACGTGAAAAAAGTGTTGTCCAACACCACCAACTACGCCGCCATCATCACCGGCCAGCCGCAATCGCTCAAAGCCAAACTTGGTTTGGTGGGGCCGCGTGATGCGACAGCGCCGGCTGAAAACTTAGAGTTGCCATAAAAAAACCAAACGTCATCCTAAATATTGCAAGGAATTAGGGTTAACCCTATACTTACCCCATGCTTCTGACTTTTTCAGATATTTAAGGATCGCTATGACTACGTTCATCCACATTAATTACTCCATCAATCACCCCGGCGTTGCCCGCTTTGAGCGCGCCTATGCATCTGCCAAAAACGTCGTCCGCCGCCTACAACACGAAAGCACGTATGCCGCAGCGCTGTTGGTATTTGGTGCGTTGAGCCTCATCGCCTCGATCTATGACATCGTCGAAGCCTCGCAAGAAGGCCAAGAGCTGGGCGCTTGGGTGGTGCTGTGGGCCGCGATCTTGGTCGGCGTGGCTGGCTTCGGCAAATACTGCAAACGCCACATCGCAGCTTGGCTCAAAGCCGATCGCGAAGCCCGTATGTGGGAGAGTGTCTTGACCGACTCCCGCGTCATGGCAGACATCCGCTGCGCGCAATCTCGCAGCGAATAAGCCTTGCAAAACAATGGCGCGCTGCGCTATTGGCGACAAAAGCACCGCACCGCCGGTGCTTTTTTCATGGCCCCTACCCTTGAAATCCACCAAGATGGCCTAAAATTAGCACTCAATGGCGAGGAGTGCTAACACTCCGCCAGTGCTTATTTCAACCCCCTTAGTTCCTATTTGGAGATGCAATGAAACTTCGTCCTCTCGGCGACCGCGTGATCGTTAAACGTATCGAAAGCGAAACAAAAACCGCTTCTGGCATCGTTATCCCTGATTCAGCTGCTGAAAAGCCAGATCAAGGTGAAGTCTTGGCCGTCGGCCCAGGCAAAACCAACGACAAAGGCGATCTCAAAGCCCTGACTGTGAAGATCGGCGACCGCGTGTTGTTCGGCAAGTACAGCGGCCAGACCGTCAAGGTCGATGGCGACGAATTGCTCGTCATGAAAGAAGAAGACCTCTTCGCGGTCGTGGAATAACTTGCGGGACAGACCGACAGACGCGCGAAGCGCCCTGTCGCTCTGTCCTCAACCGATTAATTTGAATTTAGGAGCTTAAAAAATGGCAGCAAAAGACGTAATTTTCGGCGGCGAAGCCCGCGCACGCATGGTTGAAGGCGTGAACATTTTGGCAAACGCGGTCAAAGTGACTTTGGGCCCTAAGGGTCGTAACGTGGTGTTGGAGCGTTCTTTCGGCGCCCCTACCGTGACCAAAGACGGTGTGTCCGTCGCCAAAGAAATCGAACTCAAAGACAAGTTGCAAAACATGGGCGCACAGATGGTCAAGGAAGTTGCTTCCAAGACATCTGACAACGCTGGTGACGGCACCACAACCGCTACCGTGTTGGCTCAAGCCATCGTGCACGAAGGCATGAAGTACGTTGCCGCTGGCATGAACCCCATGGACTTGAAGCGCGGTATCGACAAAGCAGTGACTGCTTTGATCGAAGAGTTGAAGAAAGCCACCAAGGCCACTACAACCACCAAAGAAATCGCTCAAGTCGGTTCTATCTCTGCCAACAGTGACTACAGCATTGGCGAGATCATCGCTAACGCCATGGAAAAAGTGGGCAAAGAAGGCGTGATCACCGTGGAAGACGGCAAGTCTTTGAACAACGAACTCGACGTCGTTGAAGGCATGCAATTCGACCGCGGCTACCTGTCGCCTTACTTCATCAACAGCCCAGAAAAGCAATCCGCTTTGTTGGACAACCCATTCGTGTTGTTGTTTGACAAGAAGATCAGCAACATCCGTGACCTGTTGCCTACCT
>CAIODK010000262.1 GCA_903856995.1 uncultured Burkholderiales bacterium | reverse complement strand
TCAACGTCTTTTGCGTCCCTGCCTTCAAATGTAAATGTCACCCGCCAGTTCCCATTAACCTGAACTGACCACGTTCCTTTGCGATCTCCCTTCAACGGATGCAAATTCAGGCCGGGAAGATTCATGTCTTTTGGTTCAACAGCGGAACCAAGCCAACCAAGAATCAGTTTCAACTTATCAGCGTGGGCTGATTGAATCCCAGATTTGACGCCGTCGGAAAAATACTGACGTAGCCCTTTATGTTTGAAGCTTCGAATCATGCTTCAGTGTAACCATGATGGTTACGAAGTGCAAGTCATCCAACGTTTGAATTGTGCGGCGCCGACAGGCGTCCGCACCAAATGAATGGTTAGCCGACGATCTTGTCGTACTCGCCATGAGGACCAAGCCAGAACCAATGAACGCCGTCTGGTACAGGAAGCCCCAGTGCCCTGTAATAGAGGCCAAACCGGACGCTGTGATATTTACCATTTCCAACCGGCTTGAAATGCAGCGATGGGTGGGCCGGATCGGTCTTGAGCTGAGCGTAATTCCGGTGTGCGAGGGCTTGAACGCCAGAGGGTAACGCGTCGAGACACTGCTAAAAGCGCTTTGACGCTGTGTGTTTCAAAGCTCTCGCGCCGAGCCAGCGCGATAGTCGGCAAGCGCTTCGGCAGCCAGTCCGATAAGCTTGCCGGCGGCAGCATCTTGCTCGATTTGCTGATCCCACGCGGCGGCATCGAACTCAGCGAACCATCGCCGGAATTCCGCTAGCTCCGATGGGGGCAGTGATTCCACGGCGTTTTCAATCGATTTTACGTTTCCCATGCTTCCACTCCTATCTGGACGGGACAAAATATAGTATGCGGCAAGTCAGTGCCAAGGCGCAAATTCGTCGGCTAACGTGTTGTTCTGCGGCGGGCCACGACGATGATTGCACTGGTGCGACGCTGGCGGCCCGTCCGCAGCAACAAAAGGTTGGGCCGCGTGGCGCGCGCCAGCGGTCGAGTGCGCATGATCGGTTACGGTTTCACGTCGGCCGGGATCACACCGGTCTTGACCCAGGACCGCATTGCGATCACGGTCTCGCGCTCCACTCCGACAAAACCATGGGCCGTGAATGCTTCACAGGCCGCGCCGCGTCCAGGTCCGCCACCACGGACCGTGAGGAGAGGTTTGCGGGTCCTTTGGGAGAACTCCCTGGCGTCCCGATATGACGTATAGGTGCACGGATCGTCCTCGTGATGCACCCAGAGCAACTCGGTCGACAGTTCGGCCCAAGTCACCGCAGACAGGCCTGGCCCATTTCGCGAGGATTGGAACAACGAGGCCGTCAGGATGGTCCTGCGCGCCAGCAGCGGGTTCATGCGCGAGGCATGGAATGCGCTGACCGAGCCTTCGCTCGTCCCGACAAATGTCCAGTTCTCGACATTGTATCGGTGGCCTATTTCCTTGAGCAGTGCCTCCACATCCGCGCCATATCGGGGACCGTCTCGAAATTGCTGGGTGAAAGTCGCCCACTGGTCAGACGGCGCATCCACGACGACCACCAGCGTTTCCTCGTCCAGCCAGTGTCTGCGGGAGCGCACAAGAAAATTCCCGCGAAGCTCGAATCTCGGCTGGCCGTTTTCGTCCCCGAGTCTCATGATGCCCGGATAGCCGGGGAATAGCACAATGGCGTGCTTGAACGTCTTTGCGCCCTGTAGGTACGTTACGAGTCCGGAGATCGTGTAGCCATCGCGCTTTGCGGTCACCACGTAGGTTGGGTGCGAGAGGTTGGCGTCGGACGCAGGAGAAATTCCCATCTGCGCGTGGCCAAGCGGGGCGCCCGTCAACGGAAGCGCGACAAAGAGGACGAAGATCCGAAGGGAGCGAAGGCGAATTAACGCAAGAGACCGATGGTCCATTTGAATTCCGAAAATAGAGGGCAGTTTCAGCGCGGCTCAACGTCAATAATCAACGGCGGCCGACGGCCGTCCGTTGCATTTAGAGTTATGCGTCGGGCGCGGAATTGCGATGCTCCGGCCCACGAGCACTACAAACGCTTCCGCCAATAGTCTGGCTCACGATGCTGGTGAGCAACTGCGTAAACTTGAGGATCACTTGAATCTTCTCGGTAGACCAGCGAGTAGGGAAACCGCCTGAAAGGTTATACGCGCAGGCCACCTTCGGCCGGCGTACCAAGGTGTTGATTGGCGACTAGCAAGGCAAGCACGCGTTCAAACTCAGTGACAAAGGCAGATGCGATAGATTTGTTCGCGTGCTCAGCGTAGTACACGGCAGCGTCGCCAAGCTCCGCTTCGGCCTCCGGGTGAAGCCAATAGCTCACGCGATTCGTGCGCGGACGCGACCTACTGCTTCTGGGCCCGCCACCAAGTCAACCTTACCGGACTTAACCTCAGCTTCGCGTCTTAACGCAAGCGCGACCCATGCATCTCGTACACGAGATTCAGGCTCAAAGCTTTCGATCAGGCGTTCAAGTAGCTGGGCCCGCTCCTCGGGCGGCAAGCCCAGTATTTCAGCCTCAAGCTCATAAACGGGAATGGACATACTGCCTCCGCGTAGATACTTTGACCATAAGAATGCCACAGTGCTGGACTCGCCGTTCGCACCCATTGGCGACGCTGATTCGACAACGCATAACGTTTCTGTTCAAAGGTGCGCCAAGCGTGGTGGCGGAAGACATGTTGGTCGCTACAGCGCGTCCTTTGCAACTGATAGTTAGGTGCGCTATTCTGAAAGCGTTGCCGAGGCCACGAATACTTGAAGGGAATCACTTGTATGGGTAGCACAAGCTTAGACACGTTGCGATCAGAGGTTCTGCTGCTGTCAGAGTCAGACCGTGCGCAATTAGCCCATGATTTGATGGTCAGTCTGGACGAACCCAGAGAACCTGATGCTGAAGATGCCTGGGACCGGGAGATATTGCGAAGACTCGGGCAAATAGATGCCGGCACGGCAACTCTAATAGATAGAGACGAACTGCGACGACGAATGCGCGCTCGGCTAGCTCCGGCCTGATGCCCAAAATCAAGGTTCTTGATGCTGCTGCTGACGAAGCAGTGGAGGCCGCTGCGAGGTATGAATTGCAGCAACCGGGCCTCGGAATAGATTTTGAGCGCGCTGTAGACGCAGCACTTGATCTGTTGGAGGAAGAATTCGCTCCTTTGGTGTCTATGCCTGGTGCAGCGGGAACGCATGGCGCCAAGCGCATCATTCTGAAACGCTTTCCTTACGACATAGTAGTGAAAGAGCGCGATGGAGAAATTATCGCAATTGCTATTGCGCATCATTCTAGGCGGCCGGGATATTGGCGCGATCGTCAAAGCACCTAACGTCAATAATCAACGGCCGCCAAAGGCGGTCCGTTGCATTTAAAGTTAGACCCTGCATCAACGAAGACGCTCACTTCCAATTGAGGTTCAGC
>CAIODK010000261.1 GCA_903856995.1 uncultured Burkholderiales bacterium | reverse complement strand
TGCAGTAGCGCATCGAGGGCGGCGCGATCTGCCAAGGGCTTGCCGTTCCAGTTCACGATGCTGTGGGCATCCACCTCTATGCGCACCACATTGGGCTTCTGCTGCTGCGGTGTTGCGCTCACCGGCATGTCAAGGTTGACCGAGTGCAACTGCGCGGGGATGGTGATGATGAGCATGATGAGTAGCACCAACATCACGTCGATCAACGGCGTGGTGTTAATGTCCATCATCACCTCAGGTTCGTCTTGGGTTTTAAGGTTCATCGCCATGCTTATTTCCCCTGCAGCGAGACTGTGGATTGACCCTGCGGGTCAGTGACGAACCTCACCTTGGTCAAGCCGGCCACTTGGGCGGCATAGAGCACGCGGCCCACAGCTTCAAAGTCGGTCTTGGCATCGCCACGAATTTGTATTTCGGGTTGAGGTGTCTTTTGTGCGAACACTTGCAGCTGTTGGATCAAGTCAGCGTTGCTGCGCACTGGCGCGTCATACAGATACGCTTGGCCTTGCGCGTTGACCGACAGGATGATGTTGTCGGGTTTTGTTTCCCGCGGCTGTTGCACCTCGTGTGGCAGCGCCACCTTCACCGACGTGGTCACCACCGGGATGGTGATGAGAAAGATGATGAGCAACACCAACATCACATCCACGAGGGGCGTGGTGTTGATGGTGGTCAACAATTCTTCTTCGCCCTCACTCGGGCCTAGGTGCATGGCCATGGGTTACTTTTGAGCCGAGCCCGATTCGGCAGATCCCAAAAGCACCGCATGCAAGTCAGCGCCAAAGGCGTGCACTTCTTCCATGGCTACTTTGTTGCGTCGTACCAACCAGTTGTAGCCCAGCACTGCGGGCACTGCCACGGCCAAACCAATGGCGGTCATGATGAGCGACTCGCCAACAGGTCCAGCCACTTTGTCGATGCTGGCTTGGCCCGACATGCCAATCTTGACCAGTGCGTTGTAAATACCCCAGACCGTCCCAAACAAACCGACAAACGGTGCGGTGGAACCTACCGTGGCCAAGACCGCCAAGCCATCTTGCATGCGGCTTTGCACGTTGTTCATGGCGCGTTGGATGCTCATGGTCACCCAATCGTTGAAGTTGATGTTGCCCAACAAACCGGTGTGCTTGCCCGCGCTCTCCAAACCTTTTTCAGCGATGAAGCGGAAAGGGCTGTCCTCCTCCAAACCATCTGCACCTTGACGCACATCGCCTGCATGCCAAAAGTTGTCTTGGGCGGTGCGCGCAAAGCGCATGACGCGGCTTTGTTCAGCCAGTTTGGTGAAGATCACATACCAACTGCCCATGCTCATGATGACCAAGATCAACAGCGTGGTTTTGGCCACGATGTCACCTTGCGCCCACAAAGCGCCTAAGCCGTAGGGGTTCTCCAAAGCCTCTTCAGCAGCGAAGGCGCTGGCGCTGAGCATGAGCGAGAACAGGCCCGCGGCGGTGCGGGTGAACGTGGGTTGCGACATGGTGGTTTCCTTCGGTGTGTGTTCGGCGCTTATTCCAAGCGCCAGGTGTATCTGATGTTGGCCCAACTTTGTTCGGCCTTGCCGTCGACCGTGCCTGGGCGGAACTGACATTTAGACAGGGCGTTGCGCGCGGCTTCGTCCAAGCGGTTGAAGCCAGAGGACTTTTCAATCTCTGCCTGGATCACGCGTCCATCGACGCCAATCAAAAATTTGAGCGTCACCGTGCCCTCTTCTTCCATGCGGCGCGACGCGCTGGGGTAGTCGGGCTTGGCGCAAAAAGCGCCGGCTTGAATCACCGCGCCGGTGCGCAGTGCGGGCGTGGCGGGTGCTGCAGGGGCAGCCGCCGGCGTTGTGCTGGGCTGGCTGATAGCGGGCGCTGTGCTGGTGGGCGCAGGCGGTGGTGGCGCTGGTGTTTTGGGGGGCGGCGTTTTGGGCGCTGGGGCTGGCGGCGGCGCTTCGGACATCAACACCGCATCTACCGTGTTCTCGGTCATCCGTACCACCTTGCGTGCCAAGCCAGAAGCGATGGCCCACAACAGCAAAGCATGCAGCACCACGACCAGCGAGATGCCTATGAAGTGCTTACGTTGTTGGCGTTGGCGCGCCGCGTAGGGGGACGCAGCGAAAGTCGAGGAAGGCGAGTGAGACAAACGAGGATGCCTTGAAAGTTTCGCCAATTTTAGGGGTGGCCGACAAGGCAGCAGGGATTAAACCTGCTTCATATTGCCTTTAATTTTCCCGCCGCGCTCGATTTCGAGCTCTCCGTAGGTCACGTCGCCAGTGACTTTGCCGGTGGTGCGCACGATGAGAACTTTTTTGCTGGTCACGGCTTGGTTGAGCTCGCCTTTGACATCGATGAAATCCGCATCGGTCGTGCCTGAGACAACGCCAGATGCGCCGATCAGCACATCACGTGCCACCAACTCGCCTTCGACCGTGCCAGAAATGATGGCTTGGTTAGGCGCATGGATGGATCCTTTGAAGACCACGCCTGCGCCGATAAAAATGCTTTTGTCTTTAGTGCCATCGCTCATGTGAATTCCTTCAAAAATATCAGTGTGTGGGTTTTATATTTTTTAGTGATTTTATCAATTGAATACGCCATTTGGCGTATGGGGCGGCTTATGTTGCGAGAATAGGGGCCTATGAAAGTCATCGTCGTTGCCAATCCAAAAGGCGGAGCGGGTAAGTCCACCATGTCCACCAATATCGCGGGGTACTTTGCATCGCAAGGTCACCAGGTCATGTTGGGGGATGCCGACACACAACAGTCGTCGAAGTTTTGGCTCAGCCAAAGGCCAGAGACTCTGCCGCACATCGCCACTTGGGATTACTTGCCTGACCTGGTGCTCACCGCAAAACCTCCCAGAGGAACCACGCATGTGGTGATAGATACGCCCGGAGGCATCAATGGTTGGCGCTTGCAAGAGGTGATTGAGCGCGCCGACAAGGTCATCGTGCCGGTGATGCCCAGTGTGTTTGACATGCAAGCGACAAATGAGTTTTTGCTTCAGTTGGTCAACATCACGGCAAACCGGCCCACGCAGGTGGCGGTGGTGGGCAATCGGATCGATGCACGCACCATTTCAGCTGCCAACTTGCGCAAGTTCATTGAGTCCTTGGATGTGCAGGTGTTGAGCTATCTCCGAGACACCCAATACTATTTGCACATGGCGGCACACGGTTTGTCGATGTTTGACATTACGCCCTCGAAAGTGCAGAAGGATTTAGACCAGTGGGCACCGATTTGCCACTGGCTCGATCAGGACTGATCAAGCCGCTGACCGGCGGTCACGAACGCATACGCTTGGGTGACATGTTCACTCAGCGCTTGTGCCGCTTCATGTGGGCTTTTTTTAGCAATAAATTCAAGAATAGTGGCGTGTTCATCCCAGACTTTATGTGCTACCTCGCTTCGCCGGAGCACTTCACCCATCGCTCTTCTGAGATGTTGCCAATGTGTTTGCATTGATTCAACAATTAAATTGTTGCCACTTGTTTCATAGATCCACGAGTGAAAAGCAACGTCTGC
>CAIODK010000260.1 GCA_903856995.1 uncultured Burkholderiales bacterium | reverse complement strand
TATGAGCAATATCATCATTCTGGGTGCGGGCCAGGTTGGCACTTCTGTGGCAAAAAATCTGGCTACGGAGCAGCACAACATCACTGTCATCGACCGCAATGCGGCCAAACTCAAAGAGCTGGCCTCGAAATACGACTTGCGCACCGTGACGGGTAATGCCGGGCACCCCTCGGTTTTGAAAGAAGCGGGTATTGCCGACTGTGACTTGCTCATCGCCGTGACCGAGGTGGATGAGATCAACATGATGGCTTGCAGAATTGCCGCAAAAATATTCAATGTGCCCAAACGCATTGCCCGGGTACGGTCTTCCGAGTATTTAGACGATTCGCGCCTGACCGGAGAGGATGTCTTCGGTATCAGTCACGTTATATCGCCCGAAGTGGTACTCGCGCAGTATGTTGAGAATCTTGTTTTTTACCCGGAGGCGCTCCAGGTTTTAGAGTTCGCCGACCGCCAAGTCTGCCTGGTGGCCGTTCGCGCCAAGGCGGGTGGGCTGTTGGTGGGTGACCGGATAGGCAATTTGCATAACCACCTGAAGACCACAGATGCGCGAATCGTCGCTATCTTTCGCAGTAGTAGCGCGGTGCAGCCGGTTGCAGATACGGTGATCGAAGACGACGACGAAGTGTTCTTTCTTTCCCGCACAAGCGATATGCGACGCGTCATGGAGGAGTTGCGTAAGGCGGACCGCCCAGTCAAGCGCATCATGATCGCAGGCGGCTCAGAATTCAGTTACCGTCTGGCCCAGGACTTGGAAGGCAGCCATTTGGTGAAGTTAATCGAGGCCAATGAAAAACGCGCGCATGAGCTTGTCGCGCTGCTGGATAAAACAGTGGTCTTGCAAGGCAGCGAAAACGACAGTGAACTGTTAATCAACGAGGATATTGCCCAGGTCGATCTCTTTGTCGCCGCGACAGGGGATGACGATCGCAACATCATTGCATCGCTGCTGGCAAAAAAAATGGGGGCGCACCGCGTCTTGTCGCTGATCCATCAAAGTATGTATGTGGGTGTCTTGGAGGACAGCAAAATCGATGTTGTTGTGGGGCTTGCCGATGTCACGATCGGCTCCATTCTCGCGCACGTTCGGCGTGCCGATGTGGCGCGTGTACACAGCCTGCGACGGGGTGCAGCAGAGGCACTGGAAATCGTGATCCATGGCGACAAATCCACCAGTCAGTGCGTGGGTCGTCGTGTGGATGCCATCGCATGGCCGCCGGGCGCCTTATTGGGTGCGGTGGTGCGCGGTCAAGAGGTGTTGATGGCGCACCATGACCTGGTACTTGAATCCGAAGACCATTTAATTTTGTTTGTAACCGAGATAAAAACGTTGCAGAAAATTGAAAAACTCCTGCAAGTTAGCGCAAGCTTTTTTGGATGAAGGGGATCACATCATGCAAAGAGTAGCGGGAGTTTTGAATATTCTTGGATTCATCATCCTGATATTTGCCGGATTGATGTTGTTTCCAACAGCAATTTCCTGGTACTTGGATGATCATGCAGTTTGGAGTTTTGTCGTTGGGATGGCTGTTGCCGGCATGACTGGCTTGGCTATGTGGGCTTTCACGCGCGAAGCATCTCTGGGTAGAGAGTTACGCAATAGAGATGGTTTTTTGCTGTCGGCCTTGACATGGATGGTGCTGCCGGGAATCGCCACCATTCCTTTGATGCTGAGTATTCC
>CAIODK010000259.1 GCA_903856995.1 uncultured Burkholderiales bacterium | reverse complement strand
GTGTTTCAGTTTCCGGTGATTTACGACACCATGACGGTTGCGGAAAACTTGGGTTTCCCTTTGAGAAACCGCAAGGTCGCGCCTGACCAAATCAAAAAACGGGTGGGTGAAATCGCTGAAATGCTAGAAATGAGTGGGCAGCTCAACCAGCGTGCTTCAGGACTTTCTGCCGACGAAAAACAAAAAATATCCTTGGGTCGTGGACTCGTTCGCCCAGATGTGTCAGCGGTTTTGTTCGATGAACCCTTGACCGTGATTGATCCGCATCTGAAATGGCAGTTGCGCCGCAAACTCAAACAAATTCACCGGGAGCTCAAGCTCACTTTGATTTACGTCACCCATGATCAAGTCGAGGCGTTGACATTTGCGCAGCAAGTGGTGGTGATGACGCGTGGGCGTGCAGTTCAAATGGGTCCTGCGGCTGATTTGTTCGAGCGACCTAGCCATACCTTCGTAGGCCATTTCATTGGCTCACCCGGAATGAACTTCTTGCCAGGCCGGGTTGATGCAAGTGGTGTTCATATTTGCGATGTGAATGTGGGTCATCCTAAAACAGCCATTCAACTTCCGCAGGGTGACATTACTTTAGGAATTCGGCCTGAGTATGTGCAAGTTGTGTCTCCACAGACGCAAGGGGCGTTACCAATGACGGTGAGTCAGATTCGGGATGTGGGCACCCATCTCATCATCAGCGCAACGATTTCTGGACATGCATTCAAGGTCCGATTGCAAAGCACAGCCGTCACCTTTGCGATCGGTGAACAGGTATGGCTCCAAGTGATGGGAGAAAAAACCTGCTTCTATAAAAATGAGGAAATCGTGCAATGAACGCGAGCAACAAGCCCGTCAACCAAAAAGCCTGGTTTTTGATTCTTCCGGTGTTGGTGTGCGTCGCATTTTCAGCGATCTTGCCCTTGATGACGGTGGTGAATTATTCGGTGCAAGACATCATTTCTCCTGAACGCAGGATTTTTGTAGGCACAGAGTGGTTTGCCGCCATCATGCGTGATGAAGAGTTGCATGGAGCGCTTTGGCGACAGCTCACATTTTCTTTTGCGGTCTTGGCATTGGAAATCCCTTTGGGAATTTTGTTGGCTTTGTCGATGCCTGCCCAGGGATGGAAAGCATCCGCCGTGCTTGTCATTGTTTCGTTGTCGTTGCTGATTCCATGGAACGTTGTGGGAACGATTTGGCAAATTTTTGGACGAACCGATATTGGCTTGTTAGGCGCTGCATTGCAAGGGATGGGTGTCGATTACAGCTATACCGGCAACGCGACCCATGCGTGGTTGACGGTGTTGGTGATGGATGTTTGGCATTGGACGCCTTTGGTCGGCTTACTCGGTTATGCCGGCTTGCGATCGATTCCAGACGCCTACTACCAAGCGGCCAGCATTGATGGCGCTAGCAAGTTTGCAGTGTTTCGTTATGTCCAATTGCCCAAGATGCGCGGCGTGTTGGTGATTGCGGTCTTGTTGCGGTTTATGGACAGCTTCATGATTTACACCGAGCCTTTTGTGCTGACCGGCGGGGGGCCTGGAAATTCGACCACTTTCTTATCCCAGTTCCTGACCCAAAAAGCCGTGGGACAGTTCGACCTAGGACCTGCAGCGGCGTTCTCACTGATCTACTTCCTCATTATTTTGCTAATGTGTTTCATCTTGTTTAATTGGATGCAGCGTGTTGGAACCCAAGCCAAGGAGGGTGATCATGCCTAAACCAACGTTTCAGAAGCGAACCCTCTTTTTGTGGGTCTATATGGTGTTTGCCCTGTTGCCGGTGTATTGGATGGTCAATATGTCGTTCAAGACCAACACTGAAATTTTGGCAAACTTCGCACTCTTTCCGCAG
>CAIODK010000258.1 GCA_903856995.1 uncultured Burkholderiales bacterium | reverse complement strand
CTGCTTGGACGCATGCCCCGAGTTGTTCTGTGAGGCATTGCCTCCGCCTTGTCCGATTTGCACTTGCCCGGCATTGATGCCCAAGTTGCCCAGTGCGTCACGTAAACGTTGACTGCTGTTTTGCAGCAAGTCGCGGGTGAGCGGGTTGTCGGCACGGAATACCGCGTCGAGTTTGCCATCTTTCATTTCGAGTTGAATCTCCACGCCGCCCAAGTTGGAAGGGCGCAGACCAAATTTCATTTTCCACTCGCCGTCGCTGAGCTGCTTGTGCATGCGTGTGGCGAGTTCGGTGGCCATTTTGTCGCTGAGCTGGTCATAGACCTCGCTCATATTGGGTGCAGCGGCTTGGGCTGCGTTCGCGGGGGCTGCATTGGCAGCATTGGCGTTGCGTGTCAGCGCTTGCGAAAAGCTGCTGAAGTTGTTGCCATCGCCCTGCGAAGGCTGTTGGTCATCGGTGCTGTCGCTGCCAGCCTCTTGCGAGAAGCGAGACAACAAAGCGCTCACCTCTTGTTCGCCCACGCCCGTGCCTCGCATGGAGAGCATGTCGATCGTGCTGAGCACTGAAGTGCTGGGGGTTATTACGGCCGGGTTGACAGGCATCACCGCGGCGGGGAGCACCGTGATCTGCAATTGTTGGATGGCCGCCATGTCGGTGGGCGTCAAGCCAGGAACTGTGGGGGCATTCAGCGTTGTGGCGGCAGCCGCTAAACCTGCGCCAGATGCCACCATCGCCGGCTGTGTGGCCACCGATGTGCTCATGGCTGCGAGTTGCGTGGCCACGGCACTGTCTGCCGAAGGGGATGCCACATTCGGCATTAACAAGGCAGTGGGCAGTGCCACCACGTTTGTCGTGGTTGGGGCGCCTGCGATAGCAGCTGCTGCTTCGGGTTGTTGCCCTAATAAGTTTTGAATCGCTGATTCATCCAGCCCCATTGATTTGGCAAAAGCCGCCAAGCTTTCGGGGCTAGGTGCCTTTTTGGGGTCGGTGATGATGCGCACCTGTGCGCTCAGCTGAATGGTCTGGAGTGGCGTTGCGGTCTGCAGGCCGTTAGTCGCTGCAATTTCTGCTGCGGCTACCACGGGTGTTGCTGCGGTTGTGGCCACGACGGGTACGTCAGTGGGGGTGGCAGATGCACCTTGCATCAATCCCGCTAACAGGGTGTCCGCATCCGCAGCGTTTGTTTTGGGTGTGGCCGCACGAGCACGTTGGTGGGCATGGCTGGGCGGCTGATCAGTTGTCTGTTCTTGGCCCGCATCGTGCGTTGCACTTATATGTGCATCGCGCGCCTCGGCATCAAGCCTTTGGGTGCTGCGCTGGTCGTCGACCTGTTGTTGGTCTTCTTGGGCGCGGGATTGTGTTTGGGGCCGCGGTTGTTGGCTGGACGGCGTCTCAGCGGCAATCATTTGCCGCTGCAGCGGGACGAGTCGTTGCATTTGGCTTGCCATGACTTGTGCGAAATCAAACCTCAAGCTGGCGCCCGCAGACGGGCTCGCCCCAGCACGTGCGCCTTGTGGCGCCGTGGTAGCGGGGCTAGTTGGCACCAGCGGGGCTGGTGGCATTTGGAGGTAACTGGACAGGTTCATGGTGGTCTTTAAACGAGTTTGCCTACGAGTTAAGCAAGAACCGTGACAGGACAGTTCTTGCCGTTACCAATGGGGCGACTCAACAGTGTCAGTTTGACTTGGCACATCGATTGCTTAATGAACATGCCTCGAAAGTTTTTTCAAGGCAAAAAGAAACCTAAACGTTCCATTTACAACTGGATTCCACTGATGAGCACACTCACTCTGTCAACGATTCGACACAACTTGTCGAAATTTGACCTCTCCGGACTAAGTATTCCGGTGGTGGTGCTCGTCATCATGGCGATGTTGGTCTTGCCACTGCCTCCGTTGTTGTTGGACTTTTTGTTTACTTTCAACATTCTTTGCAGCTTGGTGGTGATCATGATCGCCATCGGCACACGCAAGCCACTCGAGTTTTCATCCTTCCCCACGGTTCTGTTGTTTGCCACCATGTTGCGCTTGGCGCTGAACGTGGCTTCGACCCGCGTGGTCTTGGTCAACGGCCACGAAGGCGCGCACGCCGCCGGCAAAGTGGTTCAGGCCTTTGGTGAATTCGTGATTGCTGGTAACTATGTCGTGGGCTTCATCATCTTCTCGATTTTGATGATCATTAACTTTGTGGTGGTGACCAAAGGTGCGGGCCGCGTCTCAGAAGTGAACGCGCGTTTCACATTGGATGCCATGCCCGGTAAACAAATGTCGATCGACGCTGACTTGAACGCGGGCGTGATTGACCAAGAAACCGCCAAAAAACGCCGTGCTGAACTGGCCCAAGAATCTGACTTCTTCGGCTCCATGGACGGTGCATCCAAATTCGTCAGCGGTGACGCCATGGCCGGTTTGTTGATTCTGTTGATCAACTTGATCGGTGGCTTGATCATCGGTGTGGCACAGCATGACCTGCCTGTGGCGGAAGCCGGCAAGATCTACACCTTGCTCACCATTGGTGACGGCTTGGTGGCTCAGATCCCATCGTTGTTGCTGTCGTTGGCAACCGCCATCATCGTGACGCGTGTGACGACCTCTGAATCTATTTCTGAACAAGCCTCTGTGCAGTTGGCCAACCCAACGGCCTTGTTCATCTCTGCTGTAATTTTGTTGATCTTGGGCATGGTGCCCGGCATGCCTCACTTGATGTTCATCACCCTGGCCGCTGCTTCGGCAGGCTTGGGCTTGATGATCGTGGCCCGTGAGGTGCAAGACGAGCAAGCTGAGCAAGCCGTCAAAGATGCAACACCCACAGATGCACCCAAAGAACTCGACTGGGACGATGTGGACCAAGTCGACCTCATTGGATTGGAAATTGGCTATGGCCTGATCCCCTTGGTGAACGCCGAGACGGGTGGCGAGTTGATGAGCCGCGTCAAAGGTGTGCGTAAAAAATTGTCGGCTGAATTGGGCTTCTTGGTCCAACCCGTGCGTATCCGTGATGACCTGAACATTGACCCAGACGCCTACAACATCGTGCTCAAAGGCGTGGTGCGTGGCAAAGGTGAAGTCAAGGTCGGTCGCGAACTGGCCATCAACCCCGGTCATGTGTATGGTCAATTGGAAGGCATCGCCACCCGCGAACCAGCATTTGGTTTGGAAGCGGTGTGGATTGAACCCTCTCAGCGCGACCAAGCACGCACCCTCGGCTATACCGTGGTGGATGCTGCAACCGCGATCTCTACCCACCTCAACAAAGTGTTGCGCGAAAACGCGTCTGACTTGTTGAGCCACGACGAAACCCAACAGTTGCTCGATAAATTGGCAGCCAAGTCCCCCAAAATTGTGGAAGACCTGGTGCCCGGCAAGTTGTCGCTCGGCATCCTGACACGCACATTGCAAAACCTCTTGCAAGAGTCTGTCTCGATTCGTGACATGCGCACGATTGCCGAGGCCTTGACCGAAGCCAGCACCCGCACGCAAGACCCAGAACAACTCACCGCCATGGTTCGCCCCAAGCTTGGCCGCATGATCATGCAAAGCCTGATCGACGGCGACAACGGCTTGCAAGTCATGACGCTGGAGCCCTCCTTGGAGCAGTTACTACACAACGTGCTGCAACAAAGTCAGCCAGGCCAAGCCGTGGTGATGGAGCCAGGACTTTCCGAAAACTTATTTGCTGGTTTGCGCGAAGGCGCGCGTACCGTAGAAGAAATGGGTCACCCCGCTGTGTTGGTGGTGTCCCCCGTGATTCGTGGCTGGCTGTCGAAGGCTGCACGATTCCGCGTGAACGAGTTGACTGTGCTGTCTTACAGCGAAATTCCGGACGATCAGGCCGTCAAAGTGATCCACACCGTGGACGCCAAAGCCCGATAAACCGCAAACCATTACAAAGACAGAGTGAGCTGACCCTATGGAACTCAAACGCATCCTTGCCCGCGACATCCGCGCTGCCAATGAAAAAGCCGTGGCCCAATACGGTTCTGACGTGCTCGTCATTTCGAGCAGTCAGGTCAATGGGTTGACCGAGCTGATCGTGGCGATCGATTTAGCCCCCTTGACACCCGAGGAAGCCGATCCGTTTGTGAAAACCAGCTTTGCAGCATCGACCAAACCCACGGGTAAGTTCGATTTTTTGCTGGGCCAAACACTCGACCAAAACAAACGCGACGCCCGCGAACGCCAAGCCACCAAAGTGGCTAAGCCCGTGGTTGAAATGACGGCCAAACCCGCGGCATCAAAGACCCCAGTCGTGGCCAAAGTTGCCGCACCGTCTGTAGAAGAAGTCGCCAAACGTGCCGCCGAAGAGCACGACACCTTTCGGGGCCGCGAGATCGTGGCGCTGGTCCGTGAAGAGCTCAACTCACTGCGCCGTGAATTCAAACTCGGTCAACAAATGGCTGCATGGCAAGGCGGCATGCCTTTGCCCGCCGCCATCTCACCTTTGCGTGACGCCTTGAACGATGCCCCCATCCCCGTTGCACTTCGCGCCTTGTTGATAGACAGCATCAAAGACCACGACAACCTGGCCGATGCCATGGGTGGCTTGAGCCGTCAGCTCAGCCACGCCGTGGAGCAAACACAAGCGGCCACCCCGGTCTCCGGCATCCACGCTTTGGCGGGACCCTCGGGCGCAGGCAAGTCGATGATGGTGGCGCGTTTGGCTCAAAACGCTGCGCAACATCATGGCTGTGAAAAAGTCATGGTCATCAGCTTCCAAGACCAGCGTGCTGGCGCTTGGAACCAAACACAATTGTTGTGCGCGCAATCGGGTGTGGATTCCTTCCGTGCCACCAACGCCGCCACGTTGAAGCTCTTGCTTGACGAGCACACAGACCGTCAACTCATCTTGATTGACACCGCCGGCGTGCAAATGAACGAACGTTTGGCCGAAATTCGCGCCATGCAACTGAATGTCCAATGCCACGCGGTGATTCCTGCGGACGCATCAGCGGCCAATATCCGTCGCGTGTTTGACAACGCCGACAACGTGTGGGACTCTTTGATGCTCAGCAAGCTCGATGAGTCCAACCAGCCTTGGGCCTTGTTGCAGTTCTTGACCGACAAAACCTTGAGCGTGTCTGTTGCCAGCCATGGCGACCGATCCGCGGACTTGGTGCAAGACGTGTCTTTGGCCGGTTTGGTGCAATGCGCCCTCGACAACTTACCCTTGCCTGAGACCGAAGCTCAAGCACAACAAAGCGCGCGTGATACAGCGGTGAACCAATTGGCTGTATCCAAACTGTCGCAAATCGCGGCGAAAATTAAAACCGAAACCACAGGCCTGACCCATGAGTGAACCACGAAGAACAGAAGTCATCGGCATCGCCAGCGGCAAGGGTGGTGTGGGTAAAACCACGACCTCCATCAACTTGGCGGTTGCGCTAAGGCAGATGGGCCACAGCGTCATGTTGTTTGACGCCGACCTCGGTTTGGCCAACGCACAAATTGCACTTGGCGCGCGCGCTGAATACAACTTGGGACATTTCTTGGCAGGACAAAAAACCTTGCAAGAAATCGTCATCACCACCCGTCAAGGCGTGAAGCTGATTCCAGGTGCCTCTGGCATGCAAGAGTTAGCGGGCCTGAGCGACATCCAAGCGGCCAGCATCGTGCAGTCGTTCGGCGTATTGGCTGATGATGTGGATTTTTTAATCGTCGACGTCGCTGCCGGAATTTCACCTTCGGTACTGTCGTTCTTGGCTGCCTGCCAACGTCGATTTATCGTGGTCAAAGACGACCCCTCTTCGATCGCTGACGCCTACGGCACGATCAAAATCTTGAGCAAAGAAATGGGTTTGGACGAAATCTATTTGTTGCCCAACATGGTCAGAAACCAGTCGGAAGGCTGGAAGCTTTATAAAAAACTCAATGACGTCTGCGTACGTTTCTTGGGTGAGTCGGTGCACTACCTCACCTCGATCGAAGACGACGAGATGGTGTTGCGTGCCCTCAAGAAATACCAGTCGGTGATAGAGCTTGCCCCTGGTACCGCCGCCGCTCGTGATTACATGCGCTTAGCAGAGGCATGCACACACTTGCGCCAGATTGACCACCCCTCCGGCGGTCTTCAATTCTTCATGGAGCGACTGATGCAAAACAGTTCGTCTGACACATGAGAGTACTTTCACCCGTACAGATGTACGACTCCTGCAAGCCCAAAGGCGAAGAGTTGGTCATGGCCCATTTGGGCTTGGTCAAACGCGTCGCTTTGCACTTGAAGGCCCGCATCCCCGCATTCATGGAGCTCGATGAGCTGATTCAAGTGGGCATGATTGGCCTGCTTGAGGCATCACGCGCATTCGATCCGGTCAAGGGCATTGAGTTTGAAAACTTCGCACACAGCCGTGTACGCGGTGCCATGCTCGATGAAGTGCGTCGCTTGTCGTTCCTGCCCCGCTCAGCGGTCGCGTTCAACAAAGAACACAACACCACCATTCACGCCTTGGCAGCTGAGTTGGGCCGTGCGCCCACCCAAGCCGAAATTGCCGAATACATGGGCAAAGATCTGGAAGAGTTCCACCGAGAGCGCGGCAAAGCCAAGCGCTTCGAGACCTACTCCATGGAAGTCGTCACCGAAGAAGTGATGACCATTGCCGACGACAGCTCCCAACAACCCGATGTGATTGTTGAAGAAGCACAGTTCATGGATGCGGTGACCGATGCCATTGCGCTCTTACCTGAGCGCGAACAACTGGTCATGCAACTCTATTACGTGGAAGAGTTCAACCTCAAAGAGATCGGCGAGACCCTGGGCGTGAGCGAATCTCGCATCAGTCAGATTTTGTCGTCCGTGGTCAAAAAACTGCGCGTCACTTTGAAGGTCGAAAACCCTGCAGATGCCGAGAAAGCTGAGCTAAGGAGACACGCATGAGTAACTTCATGATGAACATGATCTCTTGGGTCTTGCTGCTCTTGGTGATCCTGACCCTCTACCTCATCGACAAAGTCAACCACTTGGCCCGGATGTATGAGGCGCCGCAGCCTGAAGCACCGTCAGCGAAGTCTTTTGGCACGGACATCCCCACCGATTTGTTGTTTTCCGGTTTGGAAGGCAAGAAGCTGTGGGACGCCGTGAATGGCAAACAAGTCGAAGGCTTTGATCCAACCTTGGTTGAAGCGCTGCGCCCACATTACGAACCGATTCTGCGTGAACACATCACAGCCACCTTCAAGGATGGTTTGGAAGAGTCGAGCGGTGATGAAAGCAAGGTGCCCAGCTCCACACGCAAGATCTCGACGGCCCGCGGTTTTATCCAATCTTGGTTGCCACCCCAATATTTGGGCAGCATCTACCGCTCGGCGCTGGAGTTTGCGGGCAGCTATGCCAACGACCCCGATCCAGAGGTGTTGCTGCGCCTGAAGCAAACCGTCGACAGTGTGGTCGACATGTTGTACCAACGCGTCGGCCTCACCCATGACGTGCCGTACTCAGACTTCTTGTTTGAAGACGTGCCCGTGGATGAACCAGAGCACACCACCTTGTCCCTGACGGATGAAACAGACGCCAATGCGGTGTTGGGCAACGGCTTGTTGGAAAACAGCGATGAGCGTGGACTGACACCCGAAGACTTGGCACAAGGCCGAGAACATGTGCAAGCCTATGAAGACCAAAAGCGGCAAGAAATTGCCGCTGAAACGGTCGAACCGGTCATGCATTCAGGCAAAGCAACCGCTGAACTTGAGGCTAAGCCTGCTTAATATGAAATCACATCCTGCAGCCGCGAATGTCCCTCAAGTTTGGGTGACCACTTCCGATACTGTCTGTGTAAGCTAAGAAATACACAGGAGTTATCAGATGCGAGCCAATTCACGAGCCATTCAAAGTTACGGCGATGTCAAAGTCAGCAGCGGCGTTGCCACGGCCAACAATGTGCAATTGATTCAAATGTTGTTTGATGGCTTATTGGAGAGCTTGTCCACTGCGCGTGGACACATCCAACATAAAAATATCACAGAAAAATCCAAAGCCATTGCACGTGCCAGCCGCATCGTGATTGGTTTGCAAGGTGCCTTGGATTTTGAAAAAGGTGGCGATCTGGCCAACAACCTCAATGAGTTGTACAGCTATGTGACCCGTCGTTTGTTTCACGTCAATGCGCACAACGATCTGGTTGTGCTGGATGAGATTCATGGTTTGATGCGCGAAATTCGCGACGCTTGGGAAGGCGTGCCTTCCTTGGTGCCAGCGAGTAACCGACCGGCCGGCATGATGAACTGATAGAGCTTTTCTGCCTTTCAGCAGAATTGTTTTATTTATCAGTTAATCTTGCAGGTTGTTTGGAAAATTTTCAGGCGCATCCAAGTTCTTTAGCTTGGGTGCGTCAACCTGCTTGGGGAGAGTGTTAGATGTCAGCAATTATTGGTTTGGTCGTACTGTTCATTTGCGTGTTCGGCGGTTTCGTGATCGCTGGCGGTAGTTTGGCGCCGATTATCAAAGCCACCCCCTTTGAGATGTTCATCATTGGTGGTGCTGGCGTTGGCGGCATGATCACCGGCAACTCGGGTGCCATCTTCAAGGGCGCTTGGGGCGGCATGGGTCGTGTGATCAAAGGCCCGAAATACCACAAAGAAGATTACATCGGCATCATTTCCGTGATCTCTAAGCTGATGAAAACGCTCAAGGCAGAGGGTGCCGTGGCGATGGAATCACACGTTGAAAACCCAGAGGCCAGCGCCATTTTTGGTGAATGTCCCAAGATGCTGCATGACCATGGCTTGGTCGGTTTGATTTGCGACACCATCCGATTGATGGTCGTCTCCTCAGGCACCTTGAGCCCTTATGCCGTGGAAGATGTGATGACCACCTCCATCAAGCATCACCACCACAGCGAAATGCAAAACGCCGACGCCATTGCCACCCTTGCTGGCGCCCTACCGGCGCTGGGCATTGTGGCTTGCGTGTTGGGTGTGGTGAAGACCATGGGCGCGATTGACCAACCCCCCCCTGTGTTGGGCGCCTTGATTGGTGGCGCGTTGGTGGGTACGTTCTTGGGTGTGTTCTTGGCCTACGGTATTTTCGAGCCGTTCGGCAAACGCCTCACGCAGATCATTGACGAAGACGGCGAAATCATGAAAGTGGCGCAGCAAGTCATCATTGGCAACATGCATGGCTACCCCGTTCCCTTGATCATTGAAGCTGCGCGCGTGTGTATCAACCACCATGCTCAGCCTACGTTTGGCGAACTCTTTGACGCGTTGAGAAAATAATGGCTGACGACAAAGACGCCGACACAGTCGCTCAAGAAGAAGCGGCTGCTGCAGCCGCAGCAGCTGAAGCAGCAGCGGCCGTCGCCGCTGCCGCTGCCGCCGCGGCGAAAGCCGAAGAAGAAAAAGAGGCCGCACCTGCGCCCGTCATCATCATCAAGAAAATCATTGATGAGGGACATGGCGGTGCTCACGGCGGTGCTTGGAAGAT
>CAIODK010000257.1 GCA_903856995.1 uncultured Burkholderiales bacterium | reverse complement strand
CCACACGCCCTGCCTGTTCAAAAGCTGGACGCTACCCAGCTTTGACGCAGCGGTGGCGCAGTTCAACCAAATTGCCCAGTTGGCTCAAGCACAAGACCACCACCCCGAAGTGGTGTCGAGCTACACGCAACTGCAAGTCCGTATTTGGACCCACGATGTGAGAGGTTTGACGAACAAAGATTTCAAACTGGCCCGCAGCATCGACGACATCACGTCAACCCAACCAACGCACCTATGAAGTACCTTAAAAAACTCGATGGCTTTCAAAGATCGCCCGCTGGCCTTGAGTGGCATATTTGGAAAAAGCTGCACGTCATTTTGGCCGTGGGCACAGCGTTACCGCTCTTGGCCAGTGCAGGCGCGTATGTGCTGGATGGGCTAGAACCCGCGACGCAAAATGCACGTGCAGTGGAACAGTTTTTTTATGTCATGTTGGGGCTGGTCATGCTGCACTGGACACTGGTGTTGACCCTGGCCATTGGCTGCGTGATTGTGATGTTGATGAAAGGCCCTGCCTACGTGGCTGACGCCTACCCCATGGAAGAACCCGCCCGTGACGCAGAAACAAAGTTTCAAAGGTAACAAGCAAAGCCTGCCCAGCAAGCCCTGCAAAACCTGCGGGCGAGACATGACGTGGCGCAAAGCGTGGGCCAAAAATTGGGAGCAAGTGCTGTACTGCTCGGACGCTTGCCGCAAACATAAATCGTCCACACCCCCATGAGTTACGAGCTGATTTGGTTCAAGCGAGATCTGCGCTGGCAGGACCACGCGGCATTGGCACACGCTTCAAAGCTTGGCCCTGTGCGCTGCATCTATGTGGTGGAGCCCGAGCTGTGGTTGCAACCCGACGCCGCATTGCAGCACTTTGAGTTTGTGCGCGAATCGCTGCAAGCGCTCGATGACGCGCTTCGCTTGCAAGGCGGCTGCGTCGAGGTGCACACCGGTGAACTGCCAGACGTGCTGAGCCGCATTTGGCGCGAAGCACCCTTTCGCCAACTGCACGCACACCAAGAAACCGGCAATGGCTTTACCTATGAGCGCGACCTCAAAGTCGGTGCATGGTGCCGAGCGCACAACGTGGGTTGGCAGGAGTACCCGCAGTTTGGCGTGGTGCGCAGACTGAAAAACCGCAATCTGTGGCAACCCGCTTGGGAGCGGCACATGGCGGAGCCCTTGCAGGATGTGGGCGAGGTGCAGTTTTGGCGAGCCAATACATGGCGTGGTTCTTGGTGCACGCCATTGCAGATGCATGCGCCCACGCATCTGCAACACAACCCGCCTTTACGCCAACGTGGTGGTCGCCCCTTGGCACTAGCCACCTTGCACAGTTTTTTGCATGCACGCAGCCTGGGTTATCGCGGTGGCATTTCGTCGCCACTGTCGGCACCCGATGCGTGCTCGCGTTTGTCGGCCTACTTGGCGTGGGGCTGCATCAGCATGCGCGAGGTGGTGCAGCACACACGTGCACAGATCGCCCAACTGCCCCCTAGCGCCAGCCGACATCGTGCTGGATTGACGGGCTTCATCAGCCGTTTGTATTGGCACTGCCACTTCATTCAAAAGTTGGAGAGCGAGCCCGCCATCGAATGGCGAAACATGCACCGTGGCTACGACAGTTTGCGTGAACACGATTTCAACGAAGCGCACTTTGAAGCTCTGAAAGCCGCACGCACTGGCTGGCCCATGGTGGACGCATGTGTGACCATGTTGCGCGAAACGGGTTGGCTTAACTTTCGCATGCGCGCCATGCTGGTGT
>CAIODK010000256.1 GCA_903856995.1 uncultured Burkholderiales bacterium | reverse complement strand
GTCCGCCTCGCTCAACGGCATGGCCACGCCTGGCAGTGCCGAGTGGGTCAACCTCACCGTGTGGCTGTCGCTCATGACGGGCTTGCTGCAAGTGGTGCTGGGCTTTGCGCGTTTTGGCTGGCTGCTGAACTTGGTCAGCTCACCGGTGTTGATGGCGTTCACACAGGGCGCGGGGGTGCTGATCATCTCGTCGCAGCTGCCGGCACTGTTGGGTTTTCAAAACGGTTGGGGGTCCGCGCTTGCATTCGTCCATACGGGCACGGGCATCGACTGGGCCAGCCTTGTGTTTGGCTTGGCCACGCTGGCGCTTCTGCTGTGGGCACGCCGATGGCGGCCCACCTTCCCCACCGTGTTGGTGGTGGTGCTGGGCGCGGCGGGCGTCAGCTGGGTGCTGGGGCTAGATGCCTCCGGCACGGCGGTGGTGGGTACATTGCCGCAGGGACTACCGGCGTTGTATGTGCCCAGCGTCATTGAATGGGGCGTGTTCAAACAATTGGTGCTGCCCACGTTGGTCATCACACTGGTGAGCTTTTTAGAAACCGCATCGAGTGCCAAAGTCGACAACGACCGCAGCGGCAAACGCTGGGACCAAGACCAAGACCTGATTGGCCAAGGCCTAGCCAAAGTGGCGTCGGGTTTGTGCGGCGCGTTTCCCACCAGCTCATCGTTCAGCCGCTCGGCGCTCAACCTGTATGCAGGCGCACAGTCGGCATGGGCCACCATCTTTTCGGTGGCGGTGATTTTGGTCATTCTCTTGTGCTTCACCGCGGTGTTGCAACCTGTGCCGCAATCGGTACTGGCAGCCATCGTGGTGGCCGCGGTGCTGGGACTCATCAAACCGCGCGCGTTTGTGAAGCTTTACAAAATCAACCGTGTCGAAGCGGCCACGGCGGTGCTGACGTTTGTCATCACCCTACTCTCGGCCCCGCGTTTGTATTGGGGCGTGCTGGCGGGTGTGGTGATGGGCCTGAGCCACTTTTTGCACACGCGCTTGCACCCGCGCATCATTGAAGTGGGCCTGCACCCCGACGGCAGCCTGCGCGACCGCCACCTTTGGAAACTGCCGCCCTTAGCGCCCCACCTCTACGCGCTGCGCATGGACGCCGAGCTGGACTTTGCCGCCTCCAGCACCCTAGAGCGCGACGTGATGGAGCACCTAGGCCAACACCCCAACGTGGCCCATGTGTGCCTGTTTGCACTGCCCATCAACCGCATCGACGCCACCGGCGTGGAGAGCCTCGCCAAACTAGAGGCCATGCTGCGCGAGCGCGGCATCAGCCTGCACATCAGCGGCATGAAGCTACCGGTAGAAACCGTGCTGCGCCGCGCAGGCTGCCTGCAAGCGCATGCGGGGCTGCACATGTATCGCACGGACGCGGAGGCGATTCAGCATCTACGGCAACTGGAGACTTTGCCTGCAGATATGGGGTGGTGTATTTAAGCCGTAACGATCCAGCCTTCCAGCGGGTCACACGGGGGCAACCCATAGTGCGCATCACCCGCCTCGTGCTGGGCTTGCGCCCACGCGGCTTGCACCATGCAGAGCACGGCGTCTAGGCTGTCGCCGCTGGCGTCATCCACCAAGGTGTCGTGCTGGGCGTGAGTGAGCTTGAGGCGCAGGCCCAAACGGGTTTGACCTACTTCTAGAGCTTGCAGGAGTTGTTTGCGGGAGATCAAGCGCTCGGGGGTTTGTTTGGCTTTGTCATCGCTTTTGTAGCTGGTGTTGCCAATTAGCTCGCGCGCCAGCAGGCCGGGGTAGGCTTCGAGCGCGATGCGCGATGGGTCTGCCGCGTGCAACCGAGGCAGGGTGACGCCCGCCTCGATCAGCAGCGGTACGCCTGCATGCAGCATGTAGGCCACGGGTGGGTTGACCCATTTCATGGAGGGACTAGACCCCGCGGGGGTGTCGGTGGCGCGGTGGGCAAATTTGCCGCCCACGGGACGCGCGTCGCAAAAGGCTTTGAAGGTGGCGCGAATGTCAGCACGGCTGAGTGCGCTGTAGTGCTGCATGCACGCCAGCCAGTCGGTGGGCCAGCCTAAGGCGTCAACCAACTCACGCGGTAGGCCAAAGGGCAAGTCAAAGCCACCCACCCATGCTTGAGGCTGTTGCAGCCAATCGGCAAAGGATGCAAGGGTGTCAAAACGCTGCAGACTGTGCAACTGCACGCGGCCCGCTTTGGCGTGGCCGAGGGCGATGACGATGGGTTTGCGTCTGGTGGGGCTGCTGCTGAAGTCGCAGCCGATCAGTTGCACATCAGGCGCGGCCGACGATGGACGCGGTGGCCATCAGCTCTTCCAACAGCGCGAACGACACGTCACCCGAGACGCCGTAGGGGTCGAGCTCAGGGGTTTCGGAATACTTCAACACAATCGATGGGTTGAGCTTGTCCAAGCGCACATGGCCCATGGTCCAACCACCAAAGCGGCGTTCGGAGATTTCTTGGTAAGCCAAGATCACCACGTCTTTGTGGCGCGGATCTTTAACGATGTGCGTGTAGAGCCCGTTGACTTGGTTGCGACCACCTTCAATGGCTTGCAAGTAAATGCCACCACCAAAACACAGCACGCCGGTGATGCCGTTGGCGATGTTGTGCTCGCGTGAACTATTCAAAATGGATTCAGTTTCTTCGGGCGTTTCGGGTTTGACGGAACGACTCACATACAACAGACGAACAAGCATGGTGCGCTCCTTATTTGGGAATCAAAGACAAAAATTCGCGACGCAAGTTGGGGTCTTTCAAGAAAGCACCGCGCATGACCGAGTTGATCATCTTGCTGTCCATGTCTTTCACGCCGCGCCATGACATGCAGAAGTGGCTGGCTTCCATGACGATGGCCAAGCCATCGGGTTGTGTTTTTTCTTGAATCAGGTCGGCCAGTTGCACCACAGCCTCTTCTTGGATTTGGGGGCGGCCCATGACCCATTCAGCCAAGCGCGCGTATTTGGACAAGCCAATGACGTTGGTGCGCTCATTGGGCAACACGCCAATCCAGATCTTGCCGATGACGGGGCAAAAGTGGTGGCTGCAGGCACTGCGCACGGTGATGGGGCCGACGATCATCAGCTCATTCAGGTGCTCAGCATTAGGGAATTCGGTGATGGCGGGCGCGGTCACGTAGCGGCCTTTGAAAACCTCTTGCAAATACATTTTGGCGACGCGGCGTGCGGTGTCGCCTGTGTTGTGGTCGTTGGCGGTGTCAATCACCATGCTGTCGAGCACGCCTTGCATCTTGACTTCGACTTCGTCAAGCAAGGCTTCTAATTCACCGGGTTGGATGAACTCGGCAATATTGTCATTGGAGTGAAAACGCTTGCGTGCGGCGGCAATGCGCTCGCGTATCTTTACAGAAACGGGCGTGCCTTCGAAGGTGTCTTTAGCAGTCATAGCAAGGATGGTATCAGCGAACCCAAAGACCTTGCTCAGTAACGCTTGCCGGTCAAAAACACGCCAAAACGCAAGACAGCTGAGGCCAGGGCGTCGACTATGCGTTGCCACCTGCCACGGTCGAGGTAGGTCTGCGCGTCGACACGGGTCGCGCCGCGCTCAATGGCCTCAATTAAACATGTGTGTAGGGTACGTGCCAACTGCGGGTCGTGCGCCACCACATTGGCCTCGCGCGCCAGCAGCAGGCTGAAGGGGTCGAGGTTGGATGAGCCCACAGTCAGCCACTTGCCATCGACCACCGCCACTTTGGCATGCAAGAAACTGGCGTGGTACTCATAGATTTCCACCCCTGCCGCCATGAGCTGACCGTACAACTGACGCGCTGCGCGGTAGGGCAAAAAATACTCATACTGCCCCTGCAACAACAAGCGCACACGCACACCCCGCTGAGCCGCGAGCACCAACCCGCGCCGCAAACGCCGGCCCGGGAAGAAATAAGCGCTGGCCACCACAATGTCTTGACGCGCCTCACCAATGGCCTTGCGGTAGGTGCGCTCGATGTGGGTGCGATGCAGCACGTTGTCGCGCAACACCAGCTGCGTCTCGCCACGCATGGGCGAACGCAAGCGCTGGTCAGTGCCACGCAGGGCGTCTAGCGCACCACTCAGGTCTTGGCTGCGCAGCTCACGCACGGCCTCGATGCGCGACCAGAGCTGCGTCATGGTGTCGCGCACGGCAGCCACCAAGGGGCCCCGCAGGCTCACAGCGTAGTCCAACCGAGGCGCGGTCAACAAGCCTTGCACATGCGGGTCGAGGTAATCGTCCAAGATGTTGATGCCGCCGCAAAACGCCACTGTGTTATCCACCAAGCAGAGCTTGCGGTGCAAACGCCGCCATCGACTGGGCAGCCAAAAACCAAGGCCCACGGCGGGCGCAAACACACGCACTTGCACACCGGCTTGCGCCCAGCGCTCGGCCCACGGCGCAGGCAGTTCGCCAGTGCCCACACCGTCGACCACCACGCGCACCTGCACCCCGCGCTGTGCGGCGCGCATGAGCGCATGTGCCACATCAGCGCCAGCACCTTCAAATCTAAAAATATACGTTTCTAAGTGCACTTCATGGTGTGCCGCGTCGACCGCTTCAATGAGCGCCGCAAACAAATCCACCCCCCCAATGAGCAAGCCCAAGTCATGTGCGTGCGGATGGGCGTGTGAATGGCTCATGGCGAGTCCCAAGCAAATTCGACCAGCAAGGGTGCGTGGTCAGACATGCGCCCCCAGATGGGGCCGCGGGGCACATGCGTGCTCACCCGATGCACGCCACGCGCATAGACGTGGTCGAGCTGCACCAACGGCAACCGGGAGGGGTAGGTGGGGTACTGCTTGCCCACATTGGTGTGCAAGCCCACCGTGGCCATCATGCGCGACACGGCGTGGCCCCAATCGTTGAAGTCACCCGCCACCAGCAAAGGGGCATCTAACGGCACTTCACGCGCAATGAAGTCATGCAACTGCTGGGTTTGTCGCAAGCGACTGCCAGGCAACAGGCCTAAGTGAACGACGATCACATGCACGTTGCGCTCTTGCATGTCTAGGGTTACATGCAACAAACCGCGTTGCTCGAGGCGGTGGTCAGACATGTCTTCGTGTCGCTGCTCCAACACCGGCCAACGGCTGAGCAAGGCGTTGCCATGCTCGCCGTGTTTGGTGATCGCGTTGGTGCGGTACACCGGCGTATAGCCCTCAGGTGCGAGGAAGTCGGCTTGCCCCAACTGTGGCCAATGCTTGAAACGGTTCGCTTGCAAACGGTTGAACGCATGCACCTCTTGCAAGCAAACAATGTCGGCATCAAACTGCTCCACGGCATGACCGAGGTTGTGAATCTCTAAGCGACGCGCAGGCCCCAAGCCTTGCACGCCTTTGTGAATGTTGTAAGTGGCAATTTTGAATGTTTTCATCTTCTGAGCCTAAGTGTGCCTCAGCTGGGTCGAGAGGCTCCAAACTCTGCTAAAAACACGACATGCATCAAAAAATCTCACCTTATGTCTTGTCTTTCTTAGTCACCCTGTCGTATGCCGTGCAGGCGCAAGTCGCGCCCCCACCCTTGGTTCAGTGGGGTATCAGCGCTGGACTCAACCAATACAAAGAGCCGGGTCTGATGCAGCTGCAAGGCCCCGAGGTCGGGTTTCATGCGCGCGCGTACAACTTTGCACCCATGCCGCAACTGCATCTAGAAGGCGATGTGCTCTTGGGCCAACAGCGTTACACCAGCACCAGCACAGGCAGCATGAGCGGCGTTCACAACATTGAAACCCGTTGGCGCGGCTTGATGCCTGTGTGGGCCAACACCCCCAACCAACGCGGCTTGTTTGCGGGCATTGGCATTCACACCTTGTGGAACGACTTACGTGGCTCCAGCTCCACTGGCAGCGGTGGCTACGAACGAAGCGCGACTCCGCTGTGGCTACCCGTGCGTTGGGTGGGTAACTTTTGGGAGGTGGAAGCCGGCGTCTTGGTCTACGGACGACACACCTCCAAACTGTCGCAAGCCAACACAACGCCCCCCAGCCAAGACGTGGTCAACACCCAAAGAAAAGGTGCTTACTTGCAAAGCAAGCTGAACATACAGCTGGATTCTAAAAACGCACTGTCACCCTATCTGCGTTACACAGGCTTAGGTGACTCCGACATTGTGAACAACGCTTACGAACCTACCAGCCGCCGGTGGCAAGCGGGCGTGGTGTGGGAATTCATGACTCTATGATGGCCCATGATCCCAACCCCCACTGCATCCCTAGAAAACTTACCCACTTGGCGCGCTGAAAGCGGTTCTGCCGCCCCTCGACGCATGGTGGCCGCTGATGACACCATGTCAGCTGATTCTGCCTACCGCCTCGCCTGCGAAGGCACGGGCTTGTTGTGGCAGGGTGACTTTCACAACGCCCGCTTACTACTGCAGGCCTTGGCGCGACGCACCGAACGCAAGCCTAAAAAAAGCAAAAAACCCGAGCCCGAGATAGCCCCCGCGCAAGCGTTCAACATGCACCGCCAGGCTTTGGGCCAACGCGCCCGCATCTTGGCCATGGTGATCGTGCCTTTGGACGGCGACTACACCATCCCTTTGCGCCGCGCGCCCGACTTAAAAGAAGCCTTCACCGAAGCCTGGGGACCCGCCACGGGCGAAGCCTGCATGGTCTCGCTGCGCGAAGTGCTGGGCTTGGTAGGTGCCCACGAGTGGCGCAAGAAAGGCATTGAAATTGCGGCCTTAGGCGATGCCCCCCACAACCGCATTCACCCGCATTACGGCGTGTTTTCACCCGTGCGCGGTGAGTATGTCGACCTCGTCGCAACGACCCCCATCCGCGACAAAAGCTTGGCCTTTGACATTGGCGTGGGCACGGGCGTGTTGTCTGCCCTACTGGCCAAACGCGGCGTGCAACGCATCGTTGCCACCGACCAAGACCCTCGCGCCATCAACTGCGCGCGCGAGAACTTGCACCGTTTGCAGCGCATCGACAAAGTGGAATTGGTACAAACCGATTTATTCCCTGAAGGCCTCGCACCCTTGATCGTGTGCAACCCGCCTTGGGTGCCTGCGCGCCCCAGCTCGCCCATCGAACACGCGGTGTACGACGAAGGTAGCCGCATGCTGCGCGGGTTCTTGGCTGGCTTGCGGGCACACCTTGCACCCAAGGGCGAAGGCTGGCTCATCTTGTCGGACTTGGCCGAACACTTAGGGCTCCGCAGCCGCGACGAGCTGTTAGGTTGGATCGCTGAAGCCGGCTTGCAAGTGCTGGGACGCCAAGACATCAAGCCACGTCATGGCAAAGCCACAGACGAAACAGACCCCCTGCACGCCGCACGCGCCAAAGAAGTTACTTCTTTGTGGCGCTTAGCAGCCGCTTAAGCAAAGCCAGTAAACCCCCACGAGGTTCGGCCTCTTGGGGTGGCACAGGTTCGGGTTCGGTCACGGGCTCGGGCAATGGCTCGGCCTTGGGCGTGGCCACGGGCACATCAAAAAGCATGACCTTCTGCACGGGCGCTTGCTTGGCTTGCGGCACAGCAGGCAAACTGAGCGACTGCAACACAAACTGATTGACTGAAGCGTTGAACGGCACAGGGTGCGTCGCACCCGCCACCTCTAGCACTTGCGCGGCTGGGAAAGCGTGCTTCAGCTCGGTCACCTGCTGGCTCAAACACACGCCAGAGTCGCCGCCACGCACCAAACGCACAGGGCCTTTGAAGCCATTCAACAACTGGCCAAACTGCATGCCCTTCCAGTCCTTGCGATACGGTAAATCAAAGTGTGCAGGTGAACTCACCGCCACCACAGCCCCCACGTGCACATTGAGTGCATCGGCCAACTCTTGCGGCTCGGGCATGCGGCCTGCTTTTTTCATGCCGTCATACAAACCATAAATCGACATCCATTGCAGGCTCAGCCCAATGTCGTTGAGCAACAAACCGCTAATGTGGTTGCGTGCCTCATGCACCAAATACATCCCCAAGATGCCACCCATGCTGGTACCCAGCACCTCGATACGGGGCATCGGCTTGCCTTCGGGTATCAGCTCTTGGCGAATGAACTGCTCCAAGTCATCCAAATACACCTGCATGGTGTAGCCCTTGTCGCCGGGCATCGGGCTAGAGTCGCCACGCCCGCAATGGTCCACGCTGATCACGCGCAACCCACGCAGTCCGTCGGCCGCTTGCAACAGCGGGTCAAACGTGGCGCGGGTTTCTAGCAAACCGGGTAAACACAGCAGCACACAGCCGCTGTTGACATCACCCACGGCGCTATAGGCCAAGTGGCGACTGGTGTGGGACAGCGGGAAGAGATGGGGGGGAAATTGGGAGATCGTCATACGTGATGCGTCATCCTAGTCTATGGATGTTTAATAAATAAAACTTCCAATCGATGCCAATCTGAGACCTCACCCATTGACTACGATGACGCCATGCCTTACCCATCTTTATCTCAACTCCAAACCCAAGCCCTCACCCACGGCCCCATCCACAACCTTTCCTTCTCTTGGCCCGCAGGCGTGAGCTGGATTTGCGGTGACGAAGGCAAAGGAAAAACCACTTTGCTGCGTTTGCTGGCGGGCGATGTGCAGCCCACGGCTGGCACGGTGACTGCGCCGGAGGGCGGTGTGTTTTGGGTGGATTTGCAAGGCCCCGCACACGATGCCACCACGGTGCAGGACTGTTGGGATACGCTGCGCGGACGCTACCCGTCTTGGAACGAGGCGCTGCTGCAAGACTTGTCCAAAGAACTCAACATGGTCGAGCACTTGGAGAAGCGCCTCAACATGTTGTCGGCAGGTAGCCGCCGCAAGGTGATGGTGGTGGCTGCCCTGGCCTCGGGCGCGGCGGTGACCTTGCTAGACCAACCGTTTGCGGCGCTCGACTTTGGATCCATTCGCATCATCAAAGAGTTTTTGAGTGATGCCGCCGCGCACACGAGCCGTGCATGGATCGTGGCGGACTATGAATCGCCTAGCGATGTGCCGCTGGCACGTGTGCTGAACTTAGATTAAGCCTTGGCTGCATCCAAGGTGCGCAATCGGATGTGCAATTCGCGCAATTGCTTTTCGTCCACCGGACTTGGGGCTTGGGTGAGCAAGCACTGAGCACGTTGGGTTTTGGGGAAGGCAATGACGTCGCGGATGGATTCAGCGCCCGTCATCATGGTGACGATGCGGTCCAAACCGAATGCCAAGCCACCGTGCGGAGGCGCACCGTATTGCAAAGCGTCAAGCAGGAAACCGAACTTGAGCTGCGCTTCTTCGGGCGTGATCTTCAAGGCATCAAATACTTTTTGCTGCACGTCAGCGCGGTGGATACGCACCGAACCGCCACCCATTTCCCAGCCGTTCAAGACCATGTCATATCCCTTGGAGATGCACTTCTCGGGGGCGGTGACCATCCAATCTTCGTGACCATCTTTGGGCGCAGTGAAGGGGTGGTGCACGGCGGTGTAGCGTTGGTTTTCTTCGTCGAACTCGAACATGGGGAAGTCGACCACCCACATCGGGGCCCAACGTGCTTCGAACAAACCGTTTTTCTTGCCGAACTCGCTGTGGCCGATTTTGATGCGCAGAGCACCGATAGCGTCGTTGACGATTTTGGCTTTGTCTGCACCGAAGAAAATCAAGTCGCCGTCTTGTGCACCTGTGCGTTCGAGGACGGCGGCCAAGGCTGCGTCATGGATGTTCTTGACGATGGGTGACTGCAAGCCGTCACGGCCTTTGGCCAACTCGTTGACGCGGATGTAGGCCAAGCCCTTGGCACCGTAGATCTTGACGAACTCGGTGTACGCGTCGATCTCGCCACGACTGATACCGCCGCCTTCAACCGAACCGTTAGGCACACGCAGCGCGACCACGCGGCCGCCTTTCATGTTGGCAGCGCCTGAGAACACTTTGAAGTCCACATCACCCATGACGTCGGTCAGTTCGGTGAACTGCAGTTTGACGCGCAGGTCGGGCTTGTCAGAGCCGTAGATGTGCATGGCGTCTTGGTAGGTCATGACGGGGAACTCGCCCAAGTCAACACCGATGGTTTTTTGGAACACGTGCTTGATCATGCCCTGGAACATGTCACGAATTTCTTCTTCGGTGAGGAAGGATGTTTCGATATCGATCTGGGTGAATTCAGGCTGACGGTCTGCGCGCAAGTCTTCGTCGCGGAAGCACTTGGTGATTTGGTAGTAACGGTCATAGCCGGCCACCATCAACAGCTGCTTGAACAACTGCGGCGACTGGGGCAGGGCAAAGAACTGGCCGTCATGCACACGGCTCGGCACGAGGTAATCGCGCGCGCCTTCAGGGGTGCTCTTGGTGAGCATGGGGGTTTCGATGTCAACGAAACCGTTTTCGTCCAAGAACTTACGCACTTCCATGGCCACGCGGTAGCGCAGCATGAGGTTGTTTTGCATGTATGGGCGGCGCAGATCAAGCACGCGGTGTGTGAGGCGCGTGGTCTCAGACAGGTTCTCGTCGTCAATTTGGAACGGAGGGGTGACGGACTCGTTCAACACGATCAACTCGTGGCACAGCACTTCAATCTTGCCGCTCTTCAAGCCTTCGTTGGTCGTGCCATCAGGACGCGCACGGACCAAACCTTTGACTTGGATACAAAACTCGTTGCGCACGTTCTCGGCCACTTTGAACATCTCGGGGCGATCAGGATCACAGACGATCTGAACGTAGCCTTCGCGGTCACGCAGGTCAATAAAGATCACGCCGCCGTGGTCACGACGACGGTTGACCCAGCCGCACAGGCTCACGGTTTGGTCAACGAGGGTTTCGGTCACCAGACCGCAATAGTGGGAGCGCATTGCCATTTTTAAATTCTCTTTTCGGTGGTTTCTTGGGCGCTAGGGGATACAGCACCCATGGAGATGACATACGTCAGCGCTTCATCGACGCTCAGGTCGAGTTCGATCACATCGCTGCGTTTGACCAGCAAGAAAAATCCGCTGGTCGGGTTAGGGGTCGTGGGCACATAGACGCTGAGGTACTCACCTTGCAACTTGCTGGCGACTTCACCAACGGGGGTACCCGTTTGAAACGCGATGGTCCACATGCCTGCGTGCGGGTATTGAACCAGCAAGGCTTGGCGAAACGCATTGCCGCTGCTAGAAAAAAGGGTGTCCGATACCTTTTTGACACTGGCGTAGATGGATTTGACGATGGGGATGTTGGTAAACAACTTGTCCCATTGGCGCACCATCCATTTACCCAGCACGTTGGAGGCCAAGGCACCCGTGATCAACAAGACCAACAACACCAGGATCACACCTAGGCCGGTCATGT
>CAIODK010000255.1 GCA_903856995.1 uncultured Burkholderiales bacterium | reverse complement strand
CGTCGCGCAGTGCTTTGGAATAGTCGCGGGCTTCAATGGCTTTGCGAACGCCAGGCAGCGTGTCTGCAAACAAGCTGAGCAATTGCATTTCTTGCAAGCTGTTTTCATAGCCAGAAGCCAATTGACCCGCAAATTTTTTGGTGATGAAGCCAGAGGTGCGGCTGGCGATGTTGACGTATTTGCCAATCATGTCGCTGTTCACGCGCTGCATGAAATCGTCGGCATTAAAGTCCACGTCTTCATTCTTGTTGTTCAGCTTGGCTGCCAAGTAGTAACGTAGCCACTCGGGGTTCATGCCGAGGCTGAGGTACTTGAGTGGGTCAAGGCCCGTGCCACGGCTCTTGCTCATCTTCTCGCCATTGTTGACGGTTAGGAAGCCGTGTACAAAAACGTTGTTAGGCGTTTTGCGGCCGCTGAAGTGCAGCATGGCGGGCCAGAACAAGGTGTGGAACGTGACGATGTCTTTGCCGATGAAGTGGTATTGCTCCAGCTTGTCGTTGGCCATGTAGGCGTCGTAGTTCTCGCCACGTTTGTCGAGCAAGTTTTTCAAGGAAGCCAAGTAGCCCACAGGCGCGTCGAGCCACACATAAAAGTATTTGGCCGGTGCCCCATTGATGGCCGTATCCGGGATTTCGATGCCAAAGTAAGGCGCGTCACGCGAGATGTCCCAGTCGCTGAGGCCTTCGCTGGTGGTGCCATCGGGGTTGGTGCGCACGGTGAACCACTCTTTGACCTTGTTGGCCACTTCGGGTTGCAGCTTGCCGTCTTGCGTCCACTTCTCTAAGAAGGCCACGCAACGCGGGTCAGACAGTTTGAAGAAGAAATGCTCCGAGCTTTTCATCTCAGGCTTGGCGCCCGACAAAGCGGAGAAAGGGTTGATCAGGTCGGTGGGGGCGTATACCGCACCGCAGACCTCGCAGTTGTCGCCGTATTGGTCTTTGGCGTGGCACTTGGGGCACTCGCCTTTGATGAAGCGGTCGGGCAAGAACATGTTCTTCTCAGGGTCGAAGAACTGGTCAATCGTGCGCCGCTCAATCAGCGAGCCGCCAGCGGACTCGGGGATGTCGCGCAATTCGCGGTAAATCTGTTGGGCCAGCTCGTGGTTCTCAGGCGCATCGGTGCTGTGCCAGTTGTCGAACGCGATGTAGAAGCCGTCCAAATAGGGTTTGCGGCCTGCGGCGATGTTGGCCACAAACTGCTGCGGGGTGATGCCTGCCTTCTCGGCAGCGATCATGATGGGCGCGCCATGCGTGTCATCGGCGCCTACGAAATCGACCTTGTGGCCCTGCATTCGCTGGAAACGCACCCAGATATCGGCCTGGATGTACTCCATGATGTGGCCAATGTGGAAGTTGCCGTTGGCGTACGGCAGGGCGGTGGTGACGAAAAGCTGGCGCTGAGACATTTAGAACAAGACCTTTGGGCGAAGGGGTCGATTTTAGTTCCTGCAGAATCGCACGATGAACTTACCTGGCTTTGACGAGGTGTTGGACACCCATATCCACCCGTTTGGGGTGCAAACAGTCGTCGCCGCGCTAGACTTCCCCTTAATTCCTACCTGAAGAACTATTTATGGCCCTGAACGAACAAGCCCTGACCGCAGCCCTACAAACCGTGATTGACCCGAACACGGGCAAAGACTTTGTCACCACCAAAGCCCTGAAAAACCTACAAATTCAAGGCGGGGATGTGTCGTTTGATGTGGTGCTGGGCTACCCTGCCAAAAGCCAAATGGCGGGGTTTCGCAAAGAATTGATTGCTGCTGCCAAAAGTGTGGCGGGCGTGGACAACGTGTCGGCCAACATCACGATGGACATCGTGGCGCACGCCGCGCAGCGCGGCGTGGCTTTGCTGCCGCAAGTCAAAAACATCATTGCCGTGGCGTCTGGCAAAGGCGGCGTGGGCAAGAGCACCACCGCCTCTAACTTGGCGTTGGCCTTGGCCGCCGAAGGTGCCAGCGTGGGTTTGCTGGATGCTGACATTTATGGCCCCAGCCAGCCCATGATGATGGGTATCGAAGGTCGCCCAGAAAGCTCCGATGGCCAAACCATGGACCCGATGGAGAACTATGGCGTGCAAGTCATGTCCATCGGTTTCTTGGTGGATCAGGACGAAGCTATGATTTGGCGCGGCCCCATGGCCACTCAAGCGTTGGAACAACTGCTGCGCCAAACCAATTGGAAGGCGTTGGACTATTTGATCGTCGACATGCCCCCCGGCACGGGCGACATTCAGCTCACGCTCAGCCAGCGCGTGCCGATGACGGGCGCGGTGATCGTCACCACGCCACAAGACATTGCGTTGCTCGATGCCAAAAAAGGCATCAAGATGTTTGAGAAGGTGGGCGTGCCCATCCTCGGTTTGGTCGAGAACATGGCGGTGCACGTGTGTACCAACTGCGGCCATGTGGAGCACATCTTCGGCGCTGACGGTGGCAAGAGTATGGCTGCGCAATACGGCATGGACTACCTCGGCGCGTTGCCACTGAATATGCAAATTCGCCTTCAAGCCGACAGCGGTAAGCCCACCGTTGTGGCCGATCCTGACGGCGAAGTGGCCGGTATTTACAAAGCCATGGCACGTCAAGTGGCCGTCAAAATCGCAGCTAAAGCCAAAGACTTTTCAAGTAAGTTCCCGAGCATCAAGATTTCTAAAGAAACTTGATTCACCCCATGACCCAACGCCCCAGCCTCCAAGTTGCCGTCGTCATGCGTCGCGAGCGGGTGCCCGGCGCGATGAGCCATTGGCAACCTTGGCGCTGGGTGCTGCACGATGTGACGGGCCATGACTTGGGCCCGCATGAGGCGCATTTCGGCACTGCGCCGCGTTGCTTGCGCCAAACCGAGGATGAGCAAGTTTGGTTGCATCCGGGTTTCACGGTTTCACTGTTCAAGGATGACGCCGAGGGCTACTACCTCAACGCCACCTCGCCTGCACCGTGTTGGTTTGTGCTGTGGCGCATGGAAGAAGAACCCAACCTAGGTGACGAAGTAATGGCCGTGCCCGCCATGGTGAGTCTGAGCTACCACGATGCGGGCCGCTGGCTGGATGCACAAGAATACGTCGATCAAGTGCCCGCACCGCCTGACGTGGTGGCGTGGATGAGCGCGTTTATGGATGAGCATTTGGTGGTGGAAGCCAAGCGTCGCAAACGCCCCGATAGTTTCAAAGCCTTGCAAGATCGTTTTGGCAACCCCGCTTCGGTGAGTACCGAAAAGATACGTGGAGGTGGGCCTAGCCACGGAGGTGGTCATGGTCAATGATGACAAGCCTTCTGGCTTTCTCAGCCGCTGGTCCCGCCGCAAGGTCGATGTGCGCGAAGGCCGTGCGCTAGAGGAGCCCACGCTTGCGCCAGTTGTGGCTGACATGCCCACGCCCACGCCATTGTTGGTGCAGGAGGTTCCCAACACGCAGACGCCCGTGCCGACTTTGGCTGATGTTCAACAGCTCACGCCCGAGTCCGACTTCACCGGTTTCATGGCGCGTGGCGTGACGCCCGACGTGAAAAATGCTGCCATGAAAAAACTGTTCACCGACCCACACTTCAATGTGATGGACCGAATGGACATCTACATCGACGACTACAGCCAGCCCGATCCGCTGCCCTTGGCTATGCTGCGTCAAATGACGAGCGCCAAGACCTTGAACTTGTTTGACGACGCACCTGAAGAAACCTTGGCCACCCGCGTGGGTGACAACTCCGTGTCAGAAGACGTCAAAGTCGTGGCACAGTCCGCTTCTACTGAAAACAATTTCAACACTGGGCCCCCAACGCATGACCACGCTGATTTGCGACTGCAACCAGACCCAACCGCTAGACCCGAAGGCTCTGAGCCAGAGCCTGTCTGAACCCCTCACGCTGCACACTGCTTTGTGCCGCCGTGAAGCGGGTGCATTCATCCAAGCTGTGCAGGGCACAGACGATGTGGTGGTTGCCTGTACCCAAGAACAACGCTTGTTTGGCGATCTGGCGGTGGAGGTGAAAGCCAAAACCTCGGTCATCAAGTTCGTCAACATCCGCGAAACCGGGGGCTGGAGCCGTGATGCCAAAAATGCGTCTCCCAAAATTGCGGCCTTGTTAGCCGCTGCGCATTTGCCCGAGCCTGAGCCGGTGCCCACCGTCACGTTCAAGAGCGCGGGTCGTTTGCTCATTCTGGGTGAGATCGACCAAGCCGAGCAAGCCGCAGCCTTGTTGGACGACGCGTTGAACGTGACGATCTTCACGCAAGGTGCGGGTGAGGCTGGCGGCGCTCAGACGCGCCGTTACCCCGTGCTCGGAGGCCAATCGGTGCGCTTGGAGGGTTGGTTGGGCGCATTCACATTCACTTGGCAACGCAACAATCCGATCGACTTAGACCTCTGCACGCGTTGCAACGCGTGCGTGGCCGCTTGCCCTGAGCAAGCGATTGGGTTGGACTACCAAATTGACCTGAGCAAATGCAGTGCGCATCGCGACTGCGTGACGGCGTGCGGTGCGACGGGCGCGATCAATTTCCAACGTGATGCGGTGCAAGAGACGGCCGAGTTTGATCTCGTGCTCGATCTGCGCGCGCAGCCAGCCTTCAGCCGCCATGCGTTGCCTCAGGGTTACTTCCGTGGGGCGAGCGTGGCCAACCTGCTGCACCTGCGCGAACGGGTGGGGGAGTTTGAGAAGCCAAAGTTCTTTGAGTACAAACAAAAGCTGTGCGCGCACAGCCGCAACGAAAAAGTAGGCTGCAACGCCTGCGTGGATATTTGCTCTGCCGAGGCTGTCAGCTCTGACAAATCGCGCCAACAAATCAAAGTCAACCCCCACTTGTGCGTGGGCTGCGGTGCGTGCACCACGGTCTGCCCCACAGGCGCGTTGACCTATGCGTATCCGCGTGCCAGCGAGCAAGGCCTGAAGCTCAGAACGCTTCTTAGCACCTACCAAAAGGCGGGTGGCAAAGACGCGGTCATCTTGTTGCACAGCCAAGAGGCGGGCCAGGCGTTGGTCAACGAGCTGGGCCGTGCCGCGCAACTCAAGGTCGCGCAAGGTGTGCCAGCGCATGTGATTCCGGTGGCTCTGTGGCACACGGCAAGCCTTGGCTTGGATGTGTGGCTCACGGCCTTGGCCTATGGTGCTGCCCAGGTGCTGGTGCTCAACACCGCAGAAGAAGCCCCGCAATACACAGACGGCTTGCAGGCCCAAATGCAACAGGCGCAAAGCTTGCTCGAGGGATTGGGCTACGCCAAAGCAGGCCAAACATCGGTGCAGTGGTTGCGTGCCACACAAGCCTTGGAGCTTGACACCGAGCTGCAACGGCTCACCACGGGCAAGCAGCGCTTGCGCAGCAGCATCCCAATGGCCACCTTTGCGGTGATGCCTGAAAAACGCAGCACCCTCAGCATGGTCGTGGACCATTTGCTTGAGCACGCCCCTGTGCTCAAAACGGCCGACGCGCCTGAGGCCTTGGCTTTGCCCAATGACGGTGCGCTGTTTGGCAGTGTGGTGGTGAACAAAGACAGTTGCACCTTGTGCATGAGCTGCGTCAGCGCCTGCCCAGCCAATGCGCTGCAAGACAACCAACAAGCCCCCCAGCTGCGCTTTTTTGAGAAAAACTGCGTGCAGTGCGGCTTATGCGTCAGCACCTGCCCCGAGAAATCTTTGAGCCTTGTGCCCCGTTTGCTGCTCACGCCCCAACGCAAAGAGGTGCGCGTGCTCAACGAAACTCAGCCCTACGGCTGCGTGCGTTGCGGCAAGGAGTTCGGCACGCTCAAAGGCATCGAGGCCATGATGAGCAAACTTGCCGGACACGCGATGTTCCAAGGGGCCGCGTCCGAGCGGCTCAAAATGTGCGGTGACTGCCGCGTGATTGATATTTACTCAGCTGGCGACGAGCAAAAAATCTTATGACCGACTCCCATTTGTCCTCCGCGCTCGATGAAGAAACCGCACGCGCTGAGCTGTACGGTTTAATTTCCGAGTTGTTCTACGCGCCCGCGCGATCCGAGTTGTTGGCCCAGCTACGCGTTGCCGCGACCGACGCACCCGCTGCGGGGGGCTTTCTGGAAGAGCCGTGGCGCCAGCTCGTGGGTCTGGCACGCAGCATGGACGACAAGAGCATTCAGGCCGAGCACCACACCCTGTTTGGCGGCGTAGGCAAGCCGGAGGTGTATGTCTACGCCTCGCACTTCTTGACCGGCTTCTTGAACGAAAAACCCTTAGCCCAGTTGCGCACCGACTTAGCGGTGCTGGGTTTAGGCCGCGACGACACCACCATGTCCGAGACGGAGGACCATGTGGCTTACGTGTTTGAGGTGATGCGGTTTTTGGTGGCGGGCGACGATGTGTCGGTGTCAAACCTGACGCAGCAAGCCAAGTTTTTTGCCGCCCATGTGCAAACGTGGCTCCCCGCGTTTTGCGATGCCCTGCAAGCCACGCCCCGTGCGCGTTTTTATGCGGCACTGGCCGAGCTGACCCGCGCCTTCGTCAGCGTCGAGGCGCAGGGCTTTGACATGCTGGCGTAGCCTCAGGGCATTGGGCGCGCGCGTCACATGGCTTTTGTGGTGACGCGTGGGTGACAACAAACGGCGCGTTTGAGTCGCTAAACGTGGTGTTTTGGGTACTTGTATCGTTTTTACTTAGTGGGTAGATTTAGATAGCCGATACAGTATGCAAAGTCGTGCATATCCGCGACCACACGAGGAGCTCATCATGCAAGTAGAACAGCCCAAGGACTCAGCGACTGCGTCGCGCCGTGGATTTTTTATAGGTGCTGCCGCAGCCGGCGCTACCGTTGCCGCCGTGACCGCGATGCCAAGCATCAGCACCCCCTCCGCTGAATTGAAGTCGTTACCGCCCGTTCCCGAAAACGGCGGCGGCTACAGCTTGAGCGAACACGTCAAGCGTTACTACCAGACCACCCGCGTCTGAAGGAGATACACATGTTGTTGACCCGTAAAACCGATTCTGCTGCACGCACTGCGGGCAGCTCCGCCTTTGTGGACCGCCTGCAACGCGGCTTGTCACAAGCTTTGCCCACCGTCGACCGTCGCGGCTTTTTGCGTCGCTCAGGCTTAGGTGTCGGCGTGGGCTTGGCTGCCACGCAACTGAGCTTGGTTAAAAAAGCCCAAGCCTCGGGCAGTCTGTCTAGCGACGGCGCGAGCAAGATTGAAGTCAAACGCACCGTGTGTACCCACTGCTCTGTGGGTTGCGCGGTGGATGCCGTGGTTGAGAACGGTGTCTGGGTTCGTCAAGAACCCGTGTTTGATTCGCCCATCAACCTTGGCGCGCATTGCGCCAAAGGTGCTGCGCTTCGCGAGCACGGCCATGGCGAGTTCCGTTTGCGCTATCCCATGAAGCTGGTGAACGGCAAGTACGAGCGCATCAGCTGGGAAACTGCCTTGGACGAAATCAGCGCCAAGTTGCTTGACCTGCGCAAGTCCGCCGGCCCCGACAGCGTGTACTGGATTGGTTCTTCCAAGCACAACAACGAACAAGCCTATTTGCTTCGCAAGTTTGTGAGCTACTTTGGTAGCAACAACTGTGACCACCAAGCCCGTATTTGCCACTCCACCACTGTGGCGGGCGTGGCCAACACGTGGGGCTATGGCGCGATGACCAACTCGTACAACGACATGCAAAACAGCAAGGTCGCGATGTACATCGGTTCGAACGCGGCTGAAGCCCATCCCGTGTCGATGTTGCACATGCTGCACGCCAAGGAAAACGGCTGCAAGATGATCGTGGTCGATCCACGCTTCACCCGTACGGCAGCCAAGGCTGACGAGTACGTACGCATCCGTTCTGGCTCTGACATTGCTTTCTTATTCGGCCTCTTGCACATCATTTTCAAGAACGGTTGGGAAGATAAAAAGTACATCAACGACCGCGTGTTTGGCATGGACAAGGTCAAAGAAGAAGTCATGGCCAAGTGGACGCCTGATGTGGTCGAAGAGGCTTGTGGTGTCAGTCCTGACCAGTTGCTCAAAGTGGCCACCATGCTTCACGAGAACAACCCTGGAACCGTGGTGTGGTGTATGGGTCAGACCCAGCACACCATCGGTAACGCCATCGTGCGCGCCTCTTGCATCTTGCAGTTGGCGTTGGGCAACGTGGGCAAGTCCGGCGGCGGTACCAATATTTTCCGTGGCCATGACAACGTGCAAGGCGCGACGGACGTGGGGCCGAACCCCGACTCGTTGCCCGGCTATTACGGCATCGTCGAAGGGGCATGGAAGCACTTTGCCAAAGCGTGGGGTGTGGAATTCGATTGGCTCAAAGGCCGCTTCGCCAACCCCGGCATGATGACCAAGCCCGGCATTACTGTGTCGCGTTGGATCGACGGTGTGCTCGAAAAGAACGAACTCATCGACCAAGACAGCAACCTCAAGGGCGTGTTCTATTGGGGCCATGCACCCAACTCACAAACCCGTGGTTTGGAGATGAAGCGTGCCATGGACAAGCTGGACTTGTTGGTGGTGGTCGACCCTTACCCATCCGCCACAGCCGCCATGGCGGCGATGCCCGGCAAAGCCGAAGACCTCAACCCCAACCGCGCGGTGTACCTGTTGCCTGCGGCGACCCAGTTTGAGACCACCGGTTCGGTCACCGCCTCCAACCGTTCGCTGCAATGGCGTGAGAAGGTCATTGAGCCTTTGTGGGAAAGCCGCAGCGACCACATGATCATGTACCAACTGGCCGACAAACTCGGTTTTGGCAAAGAGTTGGTGAAGAACTACAAGCTGCAAAAAGTCAAAGGCATGGATGAGCCCGTGCCAGAAGACATCTTGCGCGAAATCAACAAGTCCGTCTGGACCATTGGCTACACCGGCCAAAGCCCAGAGCGCTTGAAGGCGCACATGCGCAACATGCATTTGTTTGACGTCAAGACCCTCAAGTCCAAAGGCGGCAAAGACAAAGAAACCGGCTACGACTTTGGCGGTGACTACTTCGGCTTGCCATGGCCTTGCTACGGCACGCCTGAGTTGAAGCACCCAGGCTCAGCGAATCTGTACGACACATCCCGACACGTCATGGACGGCGGCGGTAACTTCCGCGCCAACTTTGGCGTCGAGAAAGACGGTAAAAACTTGCTGGCTGAAGATGGCTCCCATTCGTTGGGCGCGGACATCACCACCGGTTACCCCGAGCTCGACCATGTGTTGCTCAAGAAATTAGGCTGGTGGGACGAGCTGACCGATGCTGAAAAAGCATTGGCTGAAGGCAAGAACTGGAAGACCGATAACTCTGGCGGCATGATGCGTGTGTTCATGCAAAACCATGGTTGTCACCCCTTTGGTAACGCCAAAGCACGTGCGGTGGTGTGGAACTTCCCAGACCCCATCCCGCAACACCGTGAGCCTTTGTACGGCACGCGCCCAGACTTGATGGCCAAGTACCCCACGCACGCCGACAAGAAAGCTTTCTGGCGCTTGCCTACCCTGTACAAGACGGTGCAAGACAAGAACATCGCCGACAAGGTGCACGAGAAGTTCCCGCTCATCCTGACCTCAGGCCGTTTGGTCGAGTACGAAGGTGGCGGCGAAGAAACCCGTTCCAACCCTTGGTTGGCCGAGTTGCAACAAGAAGCCTTTGTGGAAATCAACCCCAAGACTGCAGCCGACCGCGGTATCCGCAACGGCGAGCGCGTATGGTTGAAGAGCCCCACAGGCGCACGTTTGAATGTGCAAGCGATGGTGACAGAGCGGGTGGACACGGGCACCGTTTGGATGCCCTTCCACTTCTCAGGCCGCTGGCAAGGTGAAGACATGCTCAAGTACTACCCCAAAGGGGCGGCACCTATCGTTCGTGGTGAGGCGGTCAACACAGCCACCACGTATGGTTACGACAGCGTCACCATGATGCAGGAAACCAAAACCACCGTTTGCAACATCGAACGCGCCTAAGGAGATTGATATGGCACGCATGAAATTTATCTGTGACGCTGAGCGTTGCATCGAGTGCAACGGTTGCGTCACCGCTTGTAAAAACGAACACGAAGTTCCATGGGGCGTGAACCGACGCCGCGTGGTCACTTTGAACGATGGTGTACCCGGCGAGAAATCCATCTCTGTCGCGTGCATGCATTGCTCCGACGCACCTTGTATGGCTGTTTGCCCTGTGAACTGTTTCTACAAGACCGACGAAGGCGTGGTCTTGCATGACAAAGACATTTGCATCGGCTGCGGCTACTGCTCTTACGCTTGCCCGTTCGGCGCCCCCCAGTTCCCAAGCCAAGGCACCTTTGGTGTGCGCGGCAAGATGGACAAGTGCACCTTCTGCGCCGGTGGCCCAGAAGCCAACGGCAGCCATGCCGAGTTCGAGAAATATGGTCGTAACCGTTTGGCCGAAGGCAAGCTGCCTGCTTGTG
>CAIODK010000254.1 GCA_903856995.1 uncultured Burkholderiales bacterium | reverse complement strand
CGATTTGCTGCCCCCTGATATCGCCGACGAATTGGCTCACCTGCAAGACCGCGTGCCACCCTTTGCGTCGCATGAGGCCGTGACCATCATTGAGCGCGCATTTGGTCGCCCCCTCAACGAGGTGTTTGTCGACTTCACGCACACCCCTGTGGCCAGTGCCTCTATCGCACAAGTGCACTTTGCCGTGATCAAAGACCGCAACGGCGCGACGCGCGAAGTGGCTGTCAAAGTGCTGCGTCCCGGCATGTTGACCGTGATCGACAAAGACCTCAGCCTGCTGCGCATGATGGCGGCGTGGGTCGACCGTCTGTCGGCGGATGGCAAACGTCTCAAGCCCCGCGAAGTGGTGGCAGAGTTTGACAAGTACTTACACGACGAGCTCGACTTTGTGCGCGAAGCCGCCAATGCCGCGCAACTGCGCCGCAACATGGAGGGTCTCGACTTGGTGTTGATCCCAGAAATGATTTGGGACTTCTGCCACACCGACGTCATCGTGATGGAGCGCATGAAGGGCATCCCCATCAGCCAAGTCGATCGCTTGCGTGCCGCAGGCGTGGACATTCCTAAGCTCGCCCGTGACGGTGTGACCATCTTCTTCACCCAAGTGTTTCGCGATGGCTTCTTCCATGCCGACATGCACCCCGGTAACATCCAAGTCAGCCTTGACCCGGCCACCTTTGGCCGCTATGTGTCGCTCGACTTTGGCATCGTTGGGACCTTGACCGAGTTTGACAAAGAATACTTGGCACAAAACTTCACCGCTTTCTTTCGCCGCGACTACAAGCGCGTGGCCGAGTTGCACGTCGAGTCCGGTTGGGTGCCCGCCGATACGCGCGTGGATGAGCTGGAGTCCGCCATCCGAGCCGTGTGCGAACCTTACTTTGATCGCCCTTTGAAAGAGATTTCACTCGGCATGGTGCTCATGCGTTTGTTCCAAACCTCGCGCCGCTTCAATGTTGAGATTCAGCCGCAACTCGTGTTGCTGCAAAAAACCTTGCTCAACATCGAAGGTTTGGGTCGTCAACTTGATCCCGACTTGGACTTGTGGAGCACGGCTAAACCGTTCTTGGAAAAGTGGATGCTCAACCAAGTAGGGCCCAAAAAATTATGGGACCAACTGGTGGCCGAAGCGCCACGCTACGCTAAACTTTTACCCGAATTGCCGCGCTTGGTGCACGACTTCTTGAAACATCGCCAAAGCGACGGCAACCCTCAATTGCAACTGCTGATTGAAGAGCAGCGCCGCACCAATCGCATGCTCCAACGCTTGATGTGGTTGGGTGGTGGTTTCTTAGCTGGCTTATTGGCCATGCAGGTGTTTATCAGGATGCACTAAAAATGCTGCTCACCCTCGTCACTGTCTATTTGCTGGTCACCATTGCGATTGGTTTGATGGCGGCCAAGCGGGTTCAAAACGCATCTGACTTTGCCATCGCCGGCCGGCATCTGCCCATGGCCATGATCATCACCACCACGTTTGCTACGTGGTTTGGCTCTGAAACGGTGCTGGGTATCCCCGCCAAGTTTGTCAACGGCGGTTTGCACGGTGTGGTGGAAGACCCGTTTGGTGCGGGCTTCTGCCTCATCTTTGTGGGGTTGTTCTTCGCAGGCAAGCTCTACCGAATGACGTTGCTCACCATCAGCGACTACTTCCGTGAGCGCTATGGCCGCGTGGTCGAGGTGGCATGTTCGCTCATCATCATGGTCAGCTACCTCGGCTGGGTCTCGGCGCAGGTCACGGCCTTGGGGCTCGTGTTCAACCTCTTGTCCGATGGCGTGGTCAGCATGGAGCTGGGCATGGTCATTGGCGTGGTGTCCATCTTGGCCTACACCTTGTTTGGTGGCATGTGGTCGGTGGCCATCACCGACTTCATTCAAATGATCATCTTAGTCATCGGCCTGTCCACCTTGGCCGTGTTTGCCGCAGGGCAGGCGGGTGGTGCCGACAAAGTGCTGGCGCTCGCCATCAGTCAAGACATGTTCAAGTTCTGGCCCGAACCCAACACCAAAGACGTGTTGTTCTTCTTTGCCTCGGCCATCACCATCATGCTGGGTTCTATTCCGCAGCAAGATGTGTTTCAACGCGTCATGTCGGCCAACAGCATCAAGGCCGCCACGCATGGCCCTGTGATCGGCGGTATTTGCTACATCTTGTTTGCGTTTGTGCCCATGTTCTTGGT
>CAIODK010000253.1 GCA_903856995.1 uncultured Burkholderiales bacterium | reverse complement strand
GTGTCAAAGGCGTCACGCGCCTCTTCGACCGCGGCAATGGCTTGGGCTCGGTTGTGCACGCGCCCCAAAGCCCGCAAATGGCCGTCGTTAAAGCTTTGCACGCCCACCGATAGGCGGGTGACGCCTGCAGCGCGGAAGGCGCGGAAGCGGTCTTTCTCGAACGTGCCGGGGTTTGCCTCAAGCGTGATTTCGCAATCAGCCTCTAGCGCCAACCGCGCGCGCATATCGCTGATGAGCCGCTCAATGGCGGCAGGCGAAAACAAGCTGGGCGTGCCCCCGCCAATGAAGATGCTGTGCACGCTGCGGCCCCAAATGAGGGGCAGGCTGTGCTCTAGGTCGGCGCACAGGGCATCGAGGTAGCGTTGCTCGGGCAACTCGCCTGCTGCGTTGCCGGGCAGCTCGTGCGAGTTGAAGTCGCAATAGGGGCACTTCTTCAGGCACCAGGGCAAATGCACATACAGCGAGAGCGGCGGCAAGCTGCTGAGCGACAGCGTGCCTGGGCGCATGAGGTGTTGGATGTCTTGGGTCATTGGCGAAGCATTAGGCGAACCAGCGCTCGCGCATGAGCGCCAGCATCTGTTGTGCGGCTTGGCCGCGGTGGCTGTTGGCGTTTTTGACGTCGATGGGCAGCTCGGCAAAGGTTTTGCCAAAGCGCGGGATGAACATGACGGGGTCGAACCCAAAGCCGTTGGCCCCCACGGGTGTGCGGGTGATTTCGCCGACGGCACGGCCCACAGCGATCAAGGGTTCGGGGTCGTCGGGGTGTCGCACCGCCACCAAAGTGCTGACCAAGGCGGCGCGGCGGTTGTCCACATGCGCCATTTGTTCGAGCAAGGCGCGCACGTTGTTGTCGTCGCTTTTCTCGTAGCCAAATTGGGTGGCGTAGTAGGCGGTTTGCACGCCGGGCAGGCCGCCAAAGGCGTCCACGCACAGGCCAGCATCGTCGGCCACGGCGGGCAAGCCGCTTTCGCGCGAGGCGTGGCGGGCTTTGGCCAAGGCGTTTTCGACAAAGGTGTGAAACGGCTCTTCTGCCTCGCCAATGTGCAAATCGCCTTGGCGCACCAGCTCTACGCCCAACGGTGCAAACATGGCTTGCAACTCTGCGAGCTTGCCTTGGTTGTTAGACGCCAAAACGATTTGCTTCAAGACTGCAATGCCTCTTGCTGCATGGCGATCAGCTCGCGCACGCCTTTTTCGGCCAAGGCCAACAAGGCATTCATTTGGTCACGGGTGAAGGGCAAGCCTTCGGCTGTGCCCTGCACTTCCACGTAGTGGCCAGCGCTGGTCATGACCACGTTCATGTCGGTGTCGCAGGTGGAGTCTTCGGTGTATTCCAAATCGAGCAAAGGCAAGTCGCCCAGCATGCCCACCGAAATAGCGGCCACGCCTTGGGTGATGGGGCTCTCGGTCAGTTTGCCTGCTGCGATGAGTTTGTTCACCGCATCTTGTGCGGCCACAAACGCGCCGGTGATGCTGGCCGTGCGTGTGCCGCCGTCGGCTTGCAAGACGTCGCAGTCCAAATGGATGGTGCGTTCGCCCAACTTCTTCAGGTCAAAAACAGCGCGCATGGAGCGGCCGATGAGTCGCTGGATTTCTTGGGTGCGCCCCGATTGCTTGCCGCGTGCGGCCTCGCGGTCGCTACGGGTGTGGGTGGCGCGGGGCAGCATGCCGTATTCAGCGGTGACCCAGCCTTCGCCGGAGCCTTTTTTGTGGCCGGGTACTTTTTCTTCCACCGATGCGGTGCACAACACTTTGGTGTGACCGAACTCAATCAGCACCGAGCCTTCGGCGTGCATGGTGAAGTGACGGGTGATGCGCACAGGGCGCAGTTGGTCAGCTGCGCGGGTGTGGCGTGATTCGGGCAAGGTGGTGGTCATTTGGGGGGCTTTTCTGGGTTCAGTCTTGGGGGTTCTTCAGCCGCTCATTGTCGGGCAATCTGAATAGGCCCAGATGGGCAGTGGCAGGCCTGAGATAATCTTCCCTTTGATACAAATCGTCACACGATGCCCATCTACAGCATGACCGGTTATGCCAGCTCGCAAACCGAGCTGAACACCGACACCGCCCATAGCCCAGCCCTGCGCTTGGGGCTAGAAATTCGCTCGGTCAACAGCCGCTTCCTTGACCTGACGTTCAAGATGCCCGAAGAGCTGCGCCAGCACGAAGCGGCCATGCGCGAGCTGGTGACCAAGCACCTCAAACGCGGCAAAGTGGAAGTGCGCGCCAACATCGAAAGCACAGCAGATACCAGCGTTGCCGAACCCACGCCCGCCCTGTTGCAACGCTTGGCCGCCCTGCAAGACGCGGTGCACGCCCACTTACCCAAGGCCAATGGCCTGTCGGTGGCCGACGTGCTCCGCCTGACCACGACCCAAGCTTCCGCCCCCGCCGACATCGGCCCTGCGGTACTGAAACTGGCTCAAACCACGTTGACGCAGCTCAGCGAAGCCCGCGAGCGCGAAGGTGCCCGCTTGGCCCAAACGCTGCGTGAGCGCCTAAGCCAGTTACGCGTACTCGCCACCCAAGCCGCCCCTCTGGTGCCGCAGTTGGTTGAGCAACAACGTCTGAAGTTTTTAGAACGTTGGCGCGAGGCCATGGCCTTGACCGAAGGCACAACCCTGCCCGAAGCGGCGCAAGATCGCGCGTTGACCGAGGCCACCTCCTTTGCCATTCGCATCGATGTGGCTGAAGAGCTGACCCGTTTGGTGTCGCACTTTGACGAAATGGACGACTTGCTGGCCAAAGGCGGCAAACTGGAGGGGGTCGGAAAACGCTTAGACTTTCTCATCCAAGAGCTGCACCGCGAGGCCAACACCTTGGGCTCCAAGTCAGCCACCCTCGAAATGACCCGTATTTCGGTCGACATGAAAGTGTTGATCGAACAACTCCGCGAACAAGTACAGAACCTCGAATAATGGACACTTTTCCTGGCAACCTCTTCGTCGTCGCAGCGCCCAGCGGGGCGGGCAAATCGAGCCTCGTCAAAGCCTTGATGGAGCTCGATGCCAAAGTGCGACCTTCGGTCTCCCACACCACCCGCCAGCCACGCGGCCAAGAAAAGCACGGACGCGAATACTTCTTCGTATCGCTCCCAGAGTTTGACCAAATGGTCGCCTCCAATGCGTTCTTGGAATGGGCCAATGTGCACGGTCAGCGCTACGGCACCTCACGCAAAGCCATTGAAGACCGCATTGCTCAAGGCGCAGATGTGATTTTGGAAATCGACTTCCAAGGCGCCATCCAAGTCAAAGAGCTGTTTGCCAACGCGGTGCTCATCTTCATCCTGCCGCCTAGCTGGGACGAGCTGAAGTCTCGCCTGCAGAACCGCGGTGAAGACGCCCCCGACATCATTGACATGCGCTTGCGAAACGCCGCACAAGAGATGGCGCAGGCCAAAGAATTTGACTACGTTATAATCAACGAATTGTTTGAGACTGCCTTGTTCGACCTGAAAGCGATCGTGCATGCACAGCGCCTCAAATACCTGGCACAGCGCCGGGCTCGGGCTGATATCTTTCAAGCCCTGAACATCACCTGAACCGAATTCTGGAGTATCCACATGGCCCGCATCACTGTTGAAGATTGCCTCGAGCAAATCCCTAACCGCTTTCAATTGGTGCTGTGCGCCACTTACCGCGCTCGTATGCTGAGCCAAGGCCACACTGCCAAGGTTGAAAGCAAGAACAAACCATGCGTGACCGCGCTACGCGAAATTGCTGCGGGTCAAGTCGGTATCGAGATGCTGAAAAAAGTTCCAGGCTAAATCGGGTTTACCCCAAAAAAAAGCACCGCTTGTCGGTGCTTTTTTTATTACGGGGTAAAGTCATGCTCTATGAGTAGTTTCAATCTCTCGTCAAAGCCCTCCGCACCCATCTCGGGAAGCGTTGCAGCCGCCAATGCCGCGGCGGCTAGCTTTGCCGCGCTGACAGAGAAGCTGAGCTACCTCAACCCAGAAGGCCTAGATTTGGTGCGTCGCGCTTATCGCTACGCTGATGAAGCCCATTTGGGCCAGTTGCGCAACAGCGGCGAGCCCTACATCACCCACCCCATCGCCGTGGCAGCGCAATGCGCAGAGTGGAAGTTGGACGCGCAGGCCCTGTCCGCAGCTTTGCTGCACGACGCGATGGAAGACTGCGGCATCACCAAAACCGATTTGATTGAACGTTTCGGGATTCACGTGGCGGATTTGGTGGACGGACTGACCAAGCTCGACAAGCTGGAGTTCAACACCCGGGAAGAAAACCAAGCCGAGTCATTCCGTAAGATGTTGTTGGCCATGGCGCGTGATGTCCGCGTGATCCTCATCAAACTGGCTGACCGCAGCCACAACATGCGCACCATGGGCGATATGCCCCGTGCCAAATGGGGCCGTATCTCTAACGAAACCTTAGAAATTTATGCGCCCATTGCGCATCGTTTGGGTTTGAACCAAACCTATCGCGAGTTGCAAGAGTTGGCGTTCCAACATCTGTGGCCATGGCGTCACCATGTGTTGAGTAAAGCGGTTCAAAAAGCCCGCCATCGTCGCCGCGATTTGATGCAAAAGGTGGAGCAAGAAGTCGAAGCGGCTTTTGCAAAAAACGGTTTACCCGTGCGTATCTCAGGCCGTGAAAAAACACTTTATTCCATTTACAAAAAAATGGATAGCAAGCAACTCAGCTTTGCGCAGGTGACTGATATTTATGGCTTTCGCCTCCTCCTGCCAGAGGTGCTTGAGTGCTACACCGCTTTGGGTGTTTTGCACCAGTTGTACAAGCCTGTTCCAGGTAAATTCAAAGACCACATCGCGATTTCCAAGCTCAATGGCTACCAATCGTTGCACACCACCATTGTGGGGCCGTCTGGTTTGAACGTCGAGTTTCAAATGCGCACCGAGGCCATGCACTTGGTGGCTGAGACAGGTGTGGCCGCACATTGGCTCTACAAAGACAAGGGCTCCAGCAATGAGCCCGATCAAAACTTGGGCAACAAGTGGTTGCAATCGCTGCTGGACATCCAAGATGACACACGCGATGCGACTGAGTTTTGGGACCACGTCAAAGTCGACTTATTCCCAGATGCGGTGTACGTATTCACCCCGAAAAGCAAGATCATGGCGATGCCGCGTGGGGCAACCATTGTCGACTTCGCCTACGCCGTCCACAGCGATGTGGGCGACCGCACCATGGCCGCGAAGGTGAATGGCGAGCAAGTTCCCCTGCGTACTGAGCTACGCAATGGCGACATCGTCGAGGTCATCACCTCCGCCGTTGCTTCACCGAACCCCGCATGGCTGGGTTTTGTGCGCACGGGCCGTGCCCGCGCCAAGATTCGCCATCACCTCAAGACCTTGGCGCACAGTGAATCGCAAGACTTGGGTAAAAAACTGTTGGCGCAAGCCCTTCGTGCCGAAGGTATTGATCAGATGCCCAAACAAGAAGGCGTGTATGCCCCACTGTGGGACAAGTTGCTGCACTTCACGGGCAGCAAAACAAAAGCTGAGTTATTGACTGACATTGGCCTAGGCAAACGCGTCGCAAGCATTGTGGCCAAGCGTTTGGCCAGCTTGCTGTCCGACACCGGTCTCAAACCGGATGCACTGCTGCTGAGTCGCGAACGATTTACCGCGCATGAAAACGTGTCGCAAGGCAGTGTGGTGGTGGATGGCAGTGAAAACGCATCGGTGCAGTACGCCGCCTGCTGCCGCCCTGTGCCAGGTGACGGCATCTTGGGCTACCTCGGTCGTGGCGAAGGCTTGGTGGTGCACACCGACCAATGCAACGTGGGTCTGCGACTGAAGCACAAGGACAGCGAACGCTTCATCGCCGTGGAGTGGGCCGAAGAACCGACTCGCGCATTTGAAGTAGCTGTGGTGGTGACTGTGAGCAACGGCAAAGGTGTGCTGGCCCGAGTGGCCTCTGCCATCACCAGTGCCGAAGCAGACATCACCCACGTGCTGATGGCCGATGAGGTGAGTGGCCAAGAAGCCACTGATCTGCGCTTCCTCTTTACGGTGCGCGACAAGGCGCACCTTGAGGCAGTGTTGGCTAATCTGCGCCGCGTCCCGTCTGTGCTGCAAGCACAACGCGTCGTGCCGGGCGTTGGGCGGGAGGCCTAAGGCTTAGTCTGTTGTTGGTGCAGGTGCGGGATAACGCACCTCGACCACTTCCACCTCTTGGACGCCCACAGGCGTGACCAGTTTCACCACATCGCCCTCGCGTGCTTTGAGCAAAGCGCGCGCAATGGGAGACACCCACGTCACTTGTGCTTTCAGACTGTCGGCTTCGTCAATGCCCATGATGGTGACCGTGCGCTCGACAGCTGTCTCGTCCACATAGGTGACGGTGGCGCCAAAGAACACTTGGTCCCTGCCGTGATGCGCGCTGGGGTCGGTGACTTCAGCGATCTCTAAACGCTTGGTCAAGAAGCGAATGCGGCGATCGATTTCACGCAGACGTTTTTTGCCGTAGTGGTAATCCCCGTTTTCGGAACGATCCCCATTGCTGGCGGCCCAATACACGGCTTCGACCATGCGCGGGCGCTCGTTATCCATCAGATCAAACAGCTCCGCTCGCAACGCAGCGTAGCCTTGTGGCGTGATGTAGTTTTTACTGCCGGCTGGCAATGGCGGTAGAGTGATCTCGTCATCATCCGCATCGGTGGGTGAAGTCAATGCCAACCAATCACGTGATAGCCGCGTTCGGACAAACACTGCTGCACAAACTGGCGATACAAACCGCTACCGCCCACAGATTGGCCCGCCGCCGTCGCAGCCGCACCACCGGCACCGATCGCAGCCGCACCCGCAGCGATGTTCTTTAAGTCCGGCTTGTGACCGCTCAGCAATGACCCGACGACACCGGCCGTTCCAACGCCAGCAGCGCCAGCGGCGGCAGCGCGTCCAGCATCCACCTTATTGACGGCGCCAACTTCGGACTGCTGCGCTAGCGTGGCGCAGGCTTGTGCGTCGTACTGCGCTTGGGCAGGGCCCACGTTTTGGTAATGTGCATTGGGATAGAACGCAGGCTTGGCCACGGGTGTGGCGCAACCTGTCAAGGCAGCGGCAATGCAAAGTGCGATGGGAAAGGCATGGTGTTTCATGCCTTAAATTTTAATCCCCTAACTCAAAACCACCCGCTAAGCGCAAGGCATGCGTCGCATTTCCACACAACACATCGGCCAACTGTTGCGCCAGCACTGGCTCGTGAGCCTGCGTCGGAATGCCCAGTGCGTACACCGTGGCCAACTCAAACTCTTGGGGTAGCAAACCAATCAAATCGATGCCTGGTGTGTTTTTGATTTCAGTCACTTGGGTGCAACCCATGACGTGCGGCCCTTGGGCTTGTGCCATCTCACGCATCGCGGTTGCACCATTTGGGAAGGTGTGAAAACGGTCAGCCAACTCCACATCCAGCCCCAAGGTTTGCAGCACTTTGAAAAAGTGGATACCCGCCGTTGACAGCTTAGCGTCCGGAAAGTAAATGCCTTCAGCGGCACGGAACGCGGTTTGCAAATCTGCGCGCGTAGCGATGGCCGGCCACGGGCTACCCTGCTTGACCGCCACACCAGTTTTCACCACACCCAGTTCCCGCATCGTGCCAGGACGCACATCGCCAGAAGCGATCAGCCCTTCCACCAACGATTGTGTGAGGATGAGTAAGTCGCATCGGGCACCGCTGAGTAATTTCTCTTTCATCGCCCCCACAGCGCTGAACGTGCCGTGAATTTGGCACGCGTGGGCGGCCTCAAAGTCAAGCTTTAAGGAGTTGACCAAGCCCGCGGCAGCACCGCCGCTCAAAATATGAAGTTCCATGTTGCCCTTTGAATCAATCCGCTTTGACGCCTGAGACCTTCACTACCGTGGCCCACTTGGCCACGTCTTCGACCACATATTTGGCAAAAGCGGGGGCCGTCATTGGCATGGGCACAGCGCCTTGCTTGGCCCACGTGGCTTTGACTTCTGGCGTATTCAACACCTTGTTGATTTCAGTGTTGAGCTTGGTCACGATGGCCTCAGGTGTGCCCACAGGCGCCATCATGCCGAGCCAAATAACCGCTTCATATTTGGGCACGCCGTCTTCGCCCATGGTGGGGAGGTCGGGCGTGACTGTCGAGCGTGCTCGCCCTGTGGTGGCTAGCCCCCTGACTTTGCCGGCCTTGATGTTTTCAGACATGGTAGTCACGGCATCAAACATCATGTCAACCTGACCGGACAGCACGTCCGTTCGCGCCGCGGCACTCCCCTTGTAGGGGATGTGCGTCATTTGCACATTGGCCATGTACTTGAACAACTCGCCAGCCATGTGGTACGGCGTGCCATTGCCAGAGGATGCGAAATTCATCTTGCCGGGGTTAGCACGGGCGAGCTTGATCAGGTCTTGCAAAGAGTTGGCTTGCACGCTGGGGTTGACCACCAACACCAAGTCGGAGTAGTTGATGGGCGCAATCGGAACAAAGTCTTTCACCAAGTTGTAGGGCTTGTTGGGAAACAAAGACTCATTCACCGTCTGCGCGTTGGACATCATCAACAAGGTATAGCCATCGGCTGGGGCTTTGGCCGCGGCGTCTGTGCCAATGATGGAGCCCGCGCCGGGCCGGTTATCCACCACAAAGGGCTGGCCCAATGCATCTTGCAAGCGCTGCGCCATGAAGCGCGCGTAGTTGTCTGCGGGGCCACTGGCAGCAAAGGGCACGATGATTTTGACGGGTCGACTCGGGTAAGCCTGCTGCCCATGCGCACCGAAGGTGGCGATCAAAGAAACAGCGGCCAAGCAGACCGCGGACAGCGTGCGAAGAGCTTTCATAGCGTCATCTCCTAATTGTTTTTAAGAAGCCTCAATGACTTCCAAGCACATTAGAGAAGAAAACGTCCAAACACACGGTCACCTAAAGCAATCACCCAGCTTTGAGATCGGAAAAAGAAAAAGGGTCTACATCCGAAGATGTAAACCCTTGTTCAATTTGGTGCGGCTGGCAGGAATTGAACCCACGACCCCTTGGTTCGTAGCCAAGTACTCT